>NZ_JBLWIC020000003.1:0-159268 GCF_048538155.2 Paracoccus sp. T5 | reverse complement strand
GCGGGTCGAGACCCGCATGAACTGCCTGAAGCTTTTCGGCGAAAGGATCATGTCACGCGGCCCCATCGCCAAACCGCCGAGATCCAGACCCGTATCGCCATCGTGAACAGCTTTTCCGCCTTGGGTCGGGCTGAGATCGAACCTGTCGCCTGAACTCCGCCGGGAACGTCCGATCTGGCGCGCCTGGATGCATCCTGCCCAGACCGGGCTACGGCCGTGGCGCTAGATGGCTGGACTGCAAAAAAACTAGCAACCGGGGAATGGACTAAAAAACCAACCACTCAACTTCCCCGGTTGTTGAGCCATTTATGCTTGGAAGCGATCGAATAGTCAGCTTGTCTCTTTCGGCAGGTTTCCGCTTACAGTCACCTCGGGAGGTGTGGGGCAGTTTTTGGGTGAAGTGCTGATTGAAGTGACCCCCGGAACCTGGTCCCGGGGGCCAGCGCAGTTCAATAGCCCGCCCGATTAGAGGTGGTTAAAGAGGGGGGTAACCAACTCCCGCGACGACCTCCTGCGCGTCCGCTTCACCTGCAGACCTGCTCTCATCGGCCGCTTTTCCATCGGCTTATTGCTGACAGCTTTAAGGATATATTAATTCTGCTGTCCACAACTTAATGTGGTAGATAAGCCTCCGCTGTCCGCTCAAGATTTGAGCGGTTGGGGAACGTCTGGATGCGCTCGTCGCGGCAAACGATGCCGCGTCGCGCGGGGCCGAAATGGAAGGACGTTGCTGGTTGGCGCCTCGTGCTCGGCCACTGCACAATCACGCATCCATCGGAAGAGCCCGTCAGGGCCGCTGGCCATGTAGCACGACAGGCACCCCCAACGGTCGGGGCCCATCGGATCCATTTGATTGCCGCAAGTCTCGCAAGAATCCCCGCCACCTGCCGTCCATCCCTGCAACAATGGCCGACTCCTTCATCTGAACTTGGCGAGTTCAGACATGATGATCCAGGTCGAAGAGGACGTCATCTGTCTTTACGGACAAATGGTCGGCAAAAAGAAGCAGCCCCCGGCCAAAGACCGGGGGCCATACGCAGGTTACTCGGTCAACCCGCCTAGAAAAGGCTGAGTGTGCGCGAAATATACACCCCGAACCCCTGCGTCCTGTTTCTGCCCGGTCCGCTCAAATCCGCCTACCCTAAGCAGAGTAAATCAACTTTGATACAACCCTAGGGATGAAAGTTGCCGCCTGTCCATGCTTTTCTGCAGGATCTGCAGACACAGGGGTCGAGCGGGCGCTGCCTTGGCGGTCAGACGACGACCCTCACAAACCATCGCCTGATACGGTTCGAGTATAGGCTGCGCCGCCGCCGCGTCAGCGTATGCTTTGGGTCAGCTTCTAGGCAGCCTGCCATTTTCTACGGGGGGAAACACTCTCAAGCGCCCAACGCCAAACTTATTTTGTCACCGTGATCCCAAGCCACATGGTGCACAGTTGCGCTCTCCAGCATCCGCAATAAGACTGCTCTGCCAAATGCAACTATAAGGCGATCTTGGTGTTATCTGAGGTAGCCTGCCGCCTGACCCTCTGTGTCGCAGCCAGGATAAGGATGCCCGCCATGTCCGTTTGGATGATCGGCCTCATCACCTATCTCGCTTTCTCAGCGATCATCTTCTTGCTTCTCATGAGCATGCTTATCTTGGGAAAACGCTCCGACCAGCGCTCCTCGACTTTCCCGACGAAGAGGACGCTGAAGCGCCGAAAAAAAACCAGCTCTATCAATTTTGATGGCTCTCTAGACCATCATTCAATTGGCCCCGCTGCCAGGGAAGCACACGGTTCTGCCTTACAGACTCGATCATTTGTACAGCCCCCCAATGACCTCGCTGCCACGAAGCGCGGTCGGAGAAAAGCCGGGCGGTAGGACACACTCCAATTGGCGCGTGTTTTTGATCTGGGGATGAGTCGATGGAACTGGAACGCAAGCAATGCAATCTTTAGTTGAATCAAACCGCCCACAAGAACAGCCCATACTCGGGCAGCATCCGCGCCTCGATAACACAAAGCAGGGAAGTTTCACATGTTCGCCTCCGCCACAACCCGGCCTTCCTCGGGTCTGCGCCGCGCCATCCTGAAAACCGGGGCGATCGTCTCGGCCTTCTTCCTTGCTGCCTGCGATCCGATGGCAGCCACCGACCGGGCCAGCGGGCCCGAGACCGGCCAGCTGATCAACCCGTCCGAACCGGTGCGCGTCGCGCTGCTGGTGCCGGCGGGGACCGGTTCGCAGGACCTGGAATGGCTGTCGCGCAGCCTCAAGAACGCGGCCCGCATGGCGGCGGGCGACGCACAGGGCGCCAGCATCGACCTTCGCATCTATGACACGGCCGCATCGACGGAGACGGCCGTGGCCCAGGCCAACGCCGCCGCCGACGCGGGCGCGCAGATCATCCTGGGGCCGCTGTTCGCCGAGGGCGCGAATGCGGTCGGGAATGCCATGTTGCCGCGCAACATCAACGTGCTGACCTTTTCCAACAACACCCAGATCGCCGGCGGCAACGTGTTCATCCTGGGCAACAGCTTCGAGAACATCGCCGACCGGCTGGTGGGCTATGGCACCCGGCAGGGCAAGCGCAACGTCCTGGTCGTGGCCGAGGATGACGTCGCCGGACAGCTGGGCGGGCGCGCCATCGAGGCGGCGATCGCCCGCAACGGAGCCCGTCTGGCCGGGCGCGTGAACCATCCGGTGTCCATCAGCGGCATCGATGCCGCGGCCCCGCGCATCGCCCAGGCCGCGGCCTCGGGCAATGTGGATGCGGTCTTCATGACCGCCAACTACCATGCCGTGCTGCCCTATCTGACCGAAACCCTGGCCGCGGCAGGCGTCCGATCCCTCAGCCCGCAGATGATGGGCCTGACCCGGTGGGACCAGCCCAACGACCGTCTGCGGATGCCCCAGCTGGCCAAGGGCTGGTTCGCGATCCCCGACCAGAGCCTGCAGCGCCAGTTCGAGGCGCGCTATGCCCAGGCCTATGGCGAGGCGCCCCACCAGCTGGCATCGCTGGCCTATGACGGCGTGGCCGCCATTGCCTCGCTGGCCCGCAACGGGCAGCGCAATGCCCTGACCACCAGCGGCCTGACGCAACGGGCGGGTTTCTCGGGCGTCGGCGGCGTCTTCCGCCTGCAGCGCGACGGCACGGTCCAGCGCAGCCTGGCGGTTGTCACGATCCGCAACCAGCAGCTGGTGATCCTGGACCCCGCGCCGCGCAGCACCCGCGGTTTCGGGTCGTGATGGCGGCCGGGCCTCAATTGAACATGCCTCTGTCGCACATGTCAAAAGCTTGCGGTTTTTGTTATTGTTGAAGATCGGCGACGACTCCAAGTTATCTTCAGATTTCGGGGATGCTATGGGGGATTTTCATAAAATATTCAATTATCTAAATATGGTGAGTGAACAAGCTAGTCGCGACGCTATCTTAACTGGCAAGTCTCGTCGGCGGCCCAGTCACCGGAGCTGAGGTAGTAGACCCATACAACTGAGACGCGGTAACGATGGGCGAATGGGTCATGAGTTCCTTTCCTTTCTCCAAATGTCGGGCATCAGATCGGGTGTAATCAGGTGATCCCTGTCAGCCGCAGGACCAGCCCGGCGAAAGCGCAGATCGCCAGCACGGTGACCGCGCTCAGCTTGAAGCTGAACACGGCGACGCTGGCCACGATGACCAGCGTCAGCGCGGCGACGTCCAAGGTTCCCAAGACCGGCATGTCCAGATCCAGCCCCATCGCGGTCACGGCGCGCAGCTGACTGAACAGCACGTGCAGTCCGAACCACAGTGCCAGGTTCAGGATCACCCCCACCACCGCCGCCGTCACCGCCGTCAACGCCGCGGTCAGGGCGCGGTTGTCGCGCAAACGCTCGATGAAGGGCGCGCCCAGGAAGATCCACAGGAAGCACGGCAGGAACGTGACCCAGGTGGTCAGTAGCCCGCCCAGGGTCGCGGCCAGCAGCGGCGGCAGGCCGCCCGCCTCGCGCAGCGCGCCCATGAAGCCCACGAACTGGGTCACCATGATCAGCGGCCCCGGCGTGGTTTCCGCCATGCCCAGCCCGTCCAGCATCTCTCCCGGAGAGAGCCAGCCATAAGTCTCGACCGCCTGCTGGGCGACATAGGCCAGGACGGCATAGGCGCCGCCGAAGGTCACCACCGCCATCACGCTGAAGAACCCGGCGATCTGCGAGAACACGTTCTGCGGCCCAAGCGCCAGGAACAGGGCCGCCACCGGCAGCAGCCACAGGCTCAGGAACACGGCCGATATTCGTACCGCCCATCCGGCGCTGACCCGGGTATGCTCTGGCGTGCCCTCGCCCAGCAAGGTGTCGGCATCCGCGACCTGTGTCCCGCCCACCTTGCCGTGCCCACCGCCGCCCTGGAATGCGGCCAACCCGACCCGCGCGCCCAGAAAGCCCGCGACCGCTGCGGTCAGGATGATCACCGGAAACGGAACCCCGAACGCAAAGATCGCGACGAAGGACGCGGCGGCGATGCCGATCATCGTGCGGTTCCTCAGCGCACGCGATCCGATGCGGATGACCGCCTGCACGACGATGGCCAGCACCGCCGCCTTGAGGCCGAAGAACAGCCCCTCCAGCGCGCCGGTATTGCCCCAGATCGCATAGATCCAGGACAGGGCCATGATCGCCACGACGCCCGGCACGACGAACAGCAGCCCGGCGATGATGCCGCCCAGGGTGCGGTGCATCAGCCAGCCGATATAGACGGCCAGCTGCATCGCCTCGGGGCCAGGCAGCAGCATGCAGTAGTTCAGGGCGTGCAGGAAGCGCCGCTCGCCCAGCCACCTCTGTTCCTCAACCAGGATGCGGTGCATCAGGGCGATCTGGCCCGCCGGGCCGCCGAAACTCAGCAAGCCGATGCGCGCCCAAACACGCGTGGCCTCTGCCAGAGTCGGATAGGGACGAGTCGTCATCATTCTGCCCTCGGCTTGTTGGTCGGCCAGTTGTGCGTCTCGGCGGTGGCATCGCGTGTCCACCGATAGAGCGCGTCATAGACCAGCATTCCGGCCTCCAGCTGTTCCAGATCGTCGGCATACATGCGCGACAGGCCAAGAGAGACGGCCAGCAGGCCCGCCGCTTCGGGTGCCAGGTCCAGCCGTGCCGTATCGGCAGCCCGCACGATCACGGCCAGTCGGTCCAGCGCCGGCACGGAGAGGTCCAGCTCAGTCAGCATCACGTCAAAACTGCACAGATCGCCCCTGTGGCTGAAGAACACGTCCTCGATGTCGAAGGGGGCTGCCTCCTGTCGTTCCGCCACACCCGAGACCTCGGAGGGGGCCACGAACAGGATCACTGCACGGGGATCGACGAACCTACGGATCAGCCAGGGACAGGCGATCCGGTCGATCTTGGGCCGCGCGCGGGTGACCCAGACAGTGCGGCCCTGCCCGTCGCGCGGGGGGAGATGATCCGTCTGGATCAGCGGCAAACCCGCCTCCCGCCACCCGACAAAACCCCCTTCAAGGTATTCGGCCGGGCGGCCTTCGGCGCGCAGCCATGCCGCAGCGCCCTGACTGCGGCGATGACCCGCCTGGCACAGCACGAGGACAGGACCGGGCGGCAGCGGCGGAAGATCGGCCAAGGCGCGGTCATCGGCGCGGATGGCCCCCGGCACCAGCCGTGGATCGGCGGAATGGTCCTGATCGGAGCGGACGTCCAGAATGACCGGCGCGCGGGGCGTGCCGATGATCCGGGCAAGTTTATCGACGGAAATCGCGTTGGGCGCAGGCATGGGCGTTCCTCCCGTGAAGGTCTCAGTGGAACGCGAACTTCGGCTGACGCCTCGTGGGGCGGTCGCAAGCCCCATGGATGGGAGATAGATTGGGGGTGAGGGCAAGGTCAAGACGGCAGATCGATATTACCCTCCTGCGCAGAGAAGAAGCCTTTGGGTCGTGGCACGTCCTTGCCGGTTTTCACGATGCCAACCAATGGATGGCGCCGCAGGCAGAAAGGGGCAGCCATTCACGGTATGCGAATGGCTGCCCAAGGCTCAGTAGGTCTCGACGATGGCGCTGTAGTCGCCGCGCACCTGGATCGTCATGTTGATGGGCGTGCTGTCGCGGTTCCGCCAGAACCAGCCATGATCGCCGTCGAAGGGCGCTTCGATGCTGCCCTCGCCGTCCGTCGCGCCGCTGCCGCGCTCGTAGTCGATGGACTCGCCGCCGCTATGGGCGTGGAGGTCGAAGTTGACCCGGCCGCCTTCGGCGGTCCACGTATATTCGGCCTCGTCTCCGGCCTTCATCGTCATCTTGATCTCGGCGGTGTCACCCGGCTCCAGCGTGAAGGTCACGGTGTCCCTCCAGGTGTCCTGTGCCTCCTGCGCATGGGCC
The DNA here is from genome assembly GCF_048538155.2 of Paracoccus sp. T5. Classification (GTDB taxonomy): domain Bacteria; phylum Pseudomonadota; class Alphaproteobacteria; order Rhodobacterales; family Rhodobacteraceae; genus Paracoccus. The sequence continues at coordinate 152,928 of NZ_JBLWIC020000003.1, read as the reverse complement.
GTGCCGATGAACAGGCCAAGCATGCTGTCCAGAACGCTGGAAGACTGGTCCTGACCGCGCTGCTCGTCCAGCAGGCGGTCGGCCTCAGCCTCCACGGCCAGCTGCATTTTGATCTCGCCCATTTCGGTCAGGCCGGTGACGTGGCCGATCCCGGTCGGGTCGATGCCGTATTCGGCGGGCAGATAAACGGTGGCCGCGATCACCGCCGCACCGATACCGGCCAGAATGCTGGCGCGGCGCAGTTGCGCCCTGGTGGGCAAGTCTTCGAGGTTGGGCTTGGGTGCATTGTGCATGGGACTATCCAATCTGTCTTCAGGTTGAAGCGATGTAGCCGGCGACCTGGTTGAAGGTCAGCCAGATGCCGAGGCCCATCATCACCACGTTGGCGATGGTGGCCTGGCGCAGAAAGTTCGGGCTGCGGCGCCAGTAGCCCATGACGATCAAAATCACGGCCAGGGCCAGCAACTGGCCGACCTCGACGCCGACGTTGAAGGCCAGCAGGTTGGCCAGCAGCCCGTCCTGCGGGATGTCATAGTCAAGGATCTTGGTGGCCAAGCCCGTGCCGTGGAACAGCCCGAAGATCAGCGTGGCGACCTTGGTATTCGGCTGGAGCCCGAACCATTTCTGGTAGGCGCCGAGGTTGTCCAGCGCCTTGTAGACCACGGACAGGCCGATGATCGCGTCGATGATGTAGGCGTTGATGCCCCAGCCATACCACACGCCGAGAAGCATCGTGACCGAATGGCCGATGGCGAACAGGCTGACATAGATGCCGACGTCCTTCATTCGGTAAAGGAAGAACACCACGCCCAGCAGGAACAGGATGTGGTCGTAGCCGGTCATCATGTGCTTGGCGCCGAGGTAGATGAAGGGGATGATCTGCACCCCCCAGATTTCCTGGATATAACCCGCGTCACCGGCGGTGACGTTATGGGCAAGGGCTTGGGCTGCGGTCAGCAGGACTGCCGCCAGCAGGATCAGGGCCAGCGCGACCGGCTGGCGTGGTGCCAGGGCGCGCAGGACCCTCGAAGTCGAGGGCATGGAAAGGTCTCCGGTATGGTCTGTCTGATCGAGTGAAGGCCGCGCGGTGGCGGCATCGATCAGGCCCGCGGAGGTCGCTCGATCAGATAAACCCGCTGCGGTCCGTCCCATGACGCACGCAGCCGGAATGTGTCGCGATAAGCCATCGGCGGGTGCGAACCGGCGCCGGGGACAAGCATGGCCTGACTGTGATCATGGTCGGCCACATCATGGCTGTGACCGTGAAGCACCCAGAACAGATCCTCTTCGAACCCGTGGGAGTGGCCATGATCGGCGATCATGTCGGTATGCTCTGCCACCACCTCGAAGACTGAAGGGGCATGGCTGGCACTCGGTGCGAGGGACCACACCACCAACGACAGGCAGAGGACCGCTGCAAGTGCGCTTTGCACAAAGGTCCGCACGTGCTTCACCCACCTGCCCTGCCCGCTCGTTCGCGGCACGCTGATCGCGCCGTCTTGTTTCATCCCCTCGGGGGGGATAGCCTGACTGTATGTCACACCCGCATGTTCACGCAAGCCACCCTGCCCTGGTTACCCGGCTGAAACGTGCCGACGGCCACTTGCGGGCGGTGATCGAGATGATCGAGGCCGGAAAACCCTGCCTTGATATCGCCCACCAGCTGCAAGCGGTCGAGAAGGCCGTCATCAATGCCAAGCGGGCTCTCATCCACGATCATATTGATCATTGTCTGGACGCAGATCATTCGGTCGATGATCGCGACGAGATGAAGGCCATTACCCGATACCTCTGAGGTTGCGCCATGCTGGACGTCCTTGCCGACCGCACCTACCGCCACCTCTTTGCGGCGCAGGTGGTGGCGCTTCTGGGCACCGGGCTTGCCACGGTGGCGCTTGGGCTTCTGGCCTTCGACCTGGCGGGTGACAATGCGGCCATGGTGCTGGGCACCGTCTTCACCATCAAAATGGTGGCCTATGTGGGCATTGCCCCCATCGCGGGCGCCTTTGCCAATCGGGTTCCACGCCGGGCCTTCCTCGTAGCACTGGATCTTGTGCGGGCCGCTGTCGCCCTCTGCCTGCCCTTCGTCACCGAGATCTGGCAGGTCTACGTCCTCATTTTCGTGCTGCAATCGGCCTCCGCCGCCTTTACGCCGACCTTTCAGGCAACCATTCCCGACGTGCTGCCGGACGAGGCCCGCTATACCCGAGCGCTCTCGCTGTCGCGACTGGCCTATGATGTGGAAAACATCGTCAGCCCGATGCTGGCCGGCCTGCTGTTGGCTGCCGTCAGCTACAACTCGCTCTTCTTTGGCACCATGATCGGGTTCGCTGCGTCTGCGGCACTGGTCCTCTCGGTCATGCTGCCCAGCCCAAAACCCTCCGAGCCGCGCGGCATCTATGACCGCACCACCCGCGGCATCCGCATCTACCTGGCCACGCCGCGTCTGCGCGGGTTGCTGGCGTTGAACATGGCTGCTGCGGCTGCGGGGGCCATGGTGCTGGTCAATTCGGTCGCGCTTGTGCGGGGCACGCTTGGGCTGGATGCCTCCGCCCTCGCCTGGACATTGCTTGCCTTCGGGGCCGGCTCGATGATTGCGGCCCTGCTTTTGCCACGGGTCCTGGACAGGATGTCAGATCGCCCGGTGATGGTGGGCGGGGCCATTCTGATGGTGCTGACGCTCTTGGGGCTGGCCGGGACGATTGCTGCCCTCGGGCTGACCTGGCCGATGCTGCTGGGTGCCTGGTTCTTTGTGGGGCTTGGATATTCCGCCGTCCTGACGCCGTCCGGGCGACTTCTTCGACGCTCGGCTCATGCCGAGGACCGTCCCGCACTTTTTGCCGCGCAGTTCGCGCTGAGCCACGCCTGCTGGCTGCTTGCCTATCCGCTGTCTGGGTGGCTGATGAGCCGGTTCGGACCTATTGCAGCACTCGGCGTTCTCGCAGCGCTGGCCGTGATGGGCCTCCTGGCTGCCCTTCGGCTCTGGCCGAGCGATGATGCGGAGACCTTGGAACACACCCACCACAACCTTCCGCTCGATCATCCGCATCTGCAGGGGACACGCCGCCACGTCCACCCCTTCGTCATTGACGAGCATCATCCCCGGTGGGCATCACAGCTGTAGAGATAGCCTCATGTCAGCATGACCAGAATGTCATGAACACTGCATAAGGCCGATTTCGGCATCATATGCCAGCCCTTTACAGATCGCCCCACTGTCGCTTACCACGCAGATAGTCACCGAAGCCTTGCGCCAATCCTGATGTCGAGATCCGCGACGGCAGTCAGTGAGCTGAAGAGCTAAACTGAACAGGGCCGGTTCACCCAGCACTATTCACATCGCTATACGTCGTTACTATTTGCATCCCCTGCCCCCTCTGGGGCGGGGAGGGCGCGGCTCCGGCCCTTAATTGCGCGGGCGAATGACCAAGAGGGGGACCTTGGCCACTACGCCAGTGCAAACTGTCCAGTCTGGCTGCAGATACGGATGCCGCACGGTCAAGATTTTGGCTCGGGTGAAAGACCTTTGACAACAATCTCGCCTAAGATCACTCGCCCTGTGGCCTCTCGTCAGATCAGGTTCTGCCTGACCGCCCTCGCGACGGCGTTGAGAGCGTTAGGGGCCCCAAGCTTCTTCTGCGCGCTGTCGAGCCGCTGCTTCAGAGTGGACAGGCTGACCTCCAGCTTCTCGGCGGCCTCCGCCTGACGCGCACCGTCGCGGATGGAAATCAGCGCCTCCAACTCGCTTTCCGTGAGCGAGACCTTCGACCTGACGAACATCTTGGCCCAGCTCTCGAGCTTGCTGTGCAGCACCAGCATCTCGCCATCGTCCAACTCGCGATCTGGCCGGGCAACCGACATGAAGGAGCGCTTGCTGTCGATTTTGGTCACAAAGGTTGCGCCGTATTTCAGCCCGTGCTTCTTGGCCTGCGTCATGATGCCTCGCGGATCAGGGAACTTCACGTCCGTCCAACGGACCGAGCCGGTGCGGGTAATGGTCCAGGCTGCGACCGGATCACCGAAGAAATAGTTCTCCTGCTCATAGAGCGCCGTCCAAGCGTCCGGGTAGCGGTTCAGGAAGAAGTCTGGCTGTCCGAAACGGAGGCCGAAGCCAATGACAAAACCGCTTTGGGCAATGCGCTCCAGGGCGCGCAATTCGTCTTCAGAGTTGGGGATGAATGCGTCGAGCATGAAAATTCGCTTTGTCAAGTGCCTACCCAAAAGTACTGCACTTTTAGCCAGCCTGCTGTCAATCGCTCCGAATGCCAATTAGGCCGATTCTTAGAGATCGGACGGAGACCATAGTCAGCCATGGCGACCATGCAGGATCAGGGAGATGCCAGGCAGCTGAACGTCCTCGCCTCGGCAGAGATTACTGCCGACATGGCGGAGGACCTGGCCCGCATGTGCGCGCACGCGCGCGACGGCGAGCGGGTCATCATCCAGATCTCCGATCGGGGTGTCTGGGGCGTCACGTCCCAAGGCGTCCGGATGTTCATTGGCGACAGCGAGGACGTTTCAGGCGATGCTGATTGAAAAGCAGAAGTTCAAGACCGTTTTCAAGGCCGAGGCACCCTCGGATTACGAGGTCAGGATCATCCAGTATCCTGAAGGCATCCCGCATTGGCACCTGGTCAGCAGCTATTTGAAGCTGCGCAAGGAGGTCTTCATCGACCGCCTGGAGTGGCCTCTGTTCCATGTCGACGACCTGGAATTCGAGCAATATGACAGCTTCGACACCACCTACGTCGTGGCGACCTGCGGAGATGAGGTTGTGGGCGGAGCGCGCCTGCGCCGCACCGATCAACGCAGCGGCGGTGGTCATATCCGCTACTCCTACATGATCCGGGATGCTTGCCTCGGCATCTTGCCTGGCCTGCCGAAGAACCTCTGCAACAAGGTTCCGCCGATGGACGAGAACATCTGGGAACTTACCCGGATGGTGGTCAACGGCCCGAAGGACATCACCCGCCTCATCCTGCAGGCGACCAATGAGTTCCTGGCCCAGAAAGGAGCAGCATCGGTCATGTTCCTGGGGTCCCCGGCCTTCCTGCGGATGGCAAAGACCTGGAAATGGCCAGCGCACCAGCTTGGGCCCGTGACCGGGAATGCCGATGGCCGTTTTCAGGTCATCGAATGCCCGGTTCGCCGGCCTCAATAAAGAGCAACTTTTTTCAGGGAGAATTTCCATGCTTGCCGCAAGACGAATGAGCGAGACCGCAAAGGCCGAGTTGACGAAAGACATGATTGAGGCACTGCTTGATCGCTTCGACAGCATCGCCACCTCGGATGGTACCGTGAAGGTAGAGTTCCGCGACAACGCGCTGTGGATGGCCGGATCGGACGGTCGCCAGGAGCTTCTGGGTATTGCCTCCCTGCCTGCTGCACTCAACTACATCAAATAAGGTGCCATGTGACCATGCATCTGAAACTCAAAGGGCAACATCTTGGGACGGCCGAGTTCACCCGCGATATGGTTGAGACACTGCGGGAATACTTCGACGTCTACGCCGATGAGGACGGAGTTATCGCCTTGGAGATCCGGGAAGGCGGGATCTTCCTGCCGCCGCTCGTGGGCAATCACCGCCAGTTCCTCGGGCTCGCGCGCCTGCCCAAGCACATCGTGAGGGCCTCGAATTGATGCCGGCCCCCGATCGACAACATTAATATTCTTATCTTCGGACACCCAGATGCCTGTCTATCCTGCCATCACCGCCGCCAGCAGCGGCACCCTCGAACCCTCGCAAGCCAGCGCCCTCGGCGTCCGCCATATCCTTGAACCGCTGAACGAGAACGGGCTGTACGCTGAGACCGTCAGGTGCATCACCGTGAAGGAAGATGATGCCTCAGGCAGCACCTGGACCGTCTTCTGTGCCGTTGCCGTTGACGCGACTGGCGCCGGCTCCCGACAGGTCGAGGCGTTCATCGCCCAGATTGTCGAGAGCAGTGATGCGCCGGGCAATTTCAATATCTCGGTTCTGCACGAGACGATGAACCCTGATCAGCACAAATGCCCGCCGAACATCCTTGAGGTGCTGTCTCCCACCTGCCATTTGAACGCCCTCACCTGGCGCCGGCGGGCGGCGACTTGGGCGATGAAACATTATGGCTACGAGCTGGCGGTGACGCGGCATCTGTCTGGCCGGAGATCGATCACCGTGAAGGTGACCCATGCCGCTTCATCGGCCGTTATTGCCTCTGCGGAAGGCTTGGACTGTGCCGCCTTCAGGTCCCGCTACGAGGCGCTGTCGAGCGCGCACATCATGTCCAGCATCCGCCCAACCCGTTCCTGATCTTGACCGGCGAGTTCATAGTGTCGCGTACGATTGGAGAGATCATGCGCGATATTTTTTTTGCCGTTTCCGCAGCTCTGCTTGCCAGTCAGGCGCATGCTGAGCAGCTGACGGTAGCGAGCTGGAACCTCGAACACTTTACCGAGGAGGACGGCATGGGCTGCAAGCCCCGCAGCCAAGCCCACTATGACGAGATCAGAAACATCATCAATGCGGTTGATGCCAATGTGTGGCTGTTTCAGGAGGTCGACACGGTTGGATCCCTGGCGCGCGTGATGGATACCAGCACCTGGCAGTTCCAAATGGAAAACCGGCCGGATCATCTGCAAGCTGGCAAATGCGCCAACGAAGGTGGCGAACGGACGATGCAGAGGACCGTGACCGCGGTCAAGCGGCGCATCCCGATCAGTGACACCCGCGATCTGAGTTTCGTGGACGTGACAGGAAACGGTGGGCTGCGCCATGGCGTCTCGGTCACGGCGATGCTCAATTCGCAGCCGGTTGAGATCGTGAACGTGCATTTGAAGGCGGGCTGTCAGGACGGCAGCGAGGGTGACGCCTGCACGACCCTCTTTCAGCAGATCCCTTACCTTGCCGCCTATGCGCGAGAGCAGGACAAGGGCGGCGTTCCGATCCTGATCGGCGGCGACTTCAACCGTCGTCTGTCAGAACCGGGCGATGCCGTCATGAACACGCTCAGCTTCAACGCCGCCCTCGGGCTCCGGGTCATCTCCCACAGCGGCGCTTCGAAATGCTCGCTCAGGGGCGAAGAAGCTATCGACTACCAGCTTGCGTCCAACGCGCTGGCGGATCTCACCCGGGATGTCGATGCCTACGAACACGCCTTCACCGGCCCTTTCGAGAACTGGCCTTCGGACCATTGCCCGAACGTCGTCAGGTACTCGTTCTGATCGCGCTTTGCCTCATGACCCGCATGAGGCGACCCCACGGGTTCTCAGATGAAAAACCCCCTGCCCCGGAAATATCCGCGGGCTTTTCAGCCTTGCCGAGTGCCATGATTTTTCTAGCCTCGACTGAAGCAGGCCGCAAAGCTTGGCTCTGCCAGAATGAGGGAAATGCAGGAGCGAGAGCCATGCCCGGTCATCTGATCATCATCCCGGTGGATGGAAGAATGCAGGTCCAGCAGATCGAGCGCCGTCCTGACCTGAAGATGCTTCAGAAGGCCGTGGGCGGGCATATCCAGCTCGTGCCGCTCTTTGATTGCTATGTCACCGCCAAGGGCATTCAGCCGTGCGTGGCCTACTGCAACGCCAATGAGCGCGGCGACCAGGCTGTGAACCTGCAGGCCACCGAGCGCTGGCGCGGCGCGTGGCCGGAGTTCGGGGGCAACAGGCTTTACGGCCCTGTCGTGATCCTTGCAGGGCAGTGGAAACCGGCCGACGTGATCTGAACCGGAAGGCTTACTCGCCCGTGGACCTCAGATCGTCGCGATAGGTCCAGGCAAGGCCGACAGCGGTTGCGAGAGTGACCAGAAACAGCAGGGTGAAACTGTTGATGCTCGCAAAAAGAAGCGTCAGGCCGGCAACCGTAAAGATCATCTGGCCGAGAGTTTGATTGGCCGATGCGGCTGTTCTCAGGAGGAAGCTTCTCAGTCGGGTTTTGATCATGGCGATTTCTCCTTCTCCCGACCATCTTTGCAAGTCGCCGTGCCAAAATCCAAGATAACGAATCTCATCTCTTGAGCGCTACTCAGCAGCAACCTGGGACGCCAGGAAGTGATCGGTCCAGATGCTCGCGGGATAAAGGCCCTGCTGCGCCAGATCACAGGTCATCTGGACAAACTGTCGCCGCCGATCTTCGCTCAGTTCGGCCAGCCTGCCTTCTGCCAACATGTCGACATCCAGAGCATAGCGGAACATGCCACGGATCGCATGTTCATTTGCGCTCTCCTCAGGAAACAGCTCGCCAATTGTCCTGATGATACCTTCAGGGGCGATCGTGCCTGCGTAAAGCTGGTCCAGCATGTTGAAGAGGCGATCCGCAACTGCCGTCATGCCGGCAGTCTCCTGGCTGCTCGACAGGCGACAGGCCGTCGCGGCGACATTCGCATAGACGCAGTGCCCATCGCATATCTTGGAAAAGACAAGCTCCGGTCGATGCTTGATCTCAACAAAAGACATTCAGACTTCTCCTGGGCAACCGATCACTTCTTCTGAAATGCCCGTGATCAGCTAATGGCGCAACCTGACCTTGTAGAGGTTTCAGGCATTTATTTTTATTCGTCTTGCGGTTGAATCATCATCCGGTTTTTTCTTCTTTTACGACTTCTGTATCTCGCCACTGGCTAGAAAAAAGGTCACTGATCTTGCCTGATGTGTTGTTTTTCTCATTGATTATCAGCATGTTAATTCTGTTGAACGCCCCGCCCCTTGTTCTAGGCTGAAAGCACTCTGAAACAAGCAGAACAAAGGAATACGCTATGGACGGCGGAGCGTTCTTTATCGACCAGCAGAAAAAGCAGCATGTAAGCCGGCTTAATTCTTGGGCAAATCAGGTACAGGAGGCGAGAACAGCATCCGCAGCCCTGCAGGTTGCACTCTCCCTCGAACCTTCCCCGCATCCGCTGATCCGCGGCATGTCTTCCCTCTATGGCAGCGAGCAGAGCCACGCGAAGCGCGTGATAGAAGTACGGATCATGCAGCACCTCATGAACCTCACTGCGCCGGCGGAGATTGCCGCATGCCTGCCCCTTGCCCGCCGGATCACCTGGTCGGCCCTGATCAGGGACTGGACAGCCCGGACCGTGCGCGCGCAGGCAAAGGCGGCCAGGACATGAGGGGACGGGGAATGCGCGACCTCTTCGACCCGCAACCCTGCGAGGGACTTTCTGCGGCGTTGGCAGCAGTCGATTGCGCTGATCCATGGGCTGCGATCTGGGCCCGGATGAGCCACGCGAACTGCGGTTTCGGCCGCAGCGGAAATGCTGCCAGTCAGATTGTCTTTGGCTTCGGTGTCGAAGGGCGAGGATCGTCAGCCGACGAGGCCGCGCGCCACTGGGTGGCGGGTGCCCGGGCGCGGTCCGCCACGAACAGCTAGGAGGGACCGCATGTCACGCAAAGATGCGATCCTATCGGCAGCCGACAGATGGGAGGAAGCTGACTAACGCTTCACCTTAGGCAGACCCAGCCAAGAGAGCCTGCTGAGCCGCGCTGGCGGCATCGTGGTGCAAAAGGGGTCGAGAGCGGGCATGCCCGCCCGCTCTTCAGGCCGGGCCGGACCTCCTCTGATGTCACCGCACAAAGCGGCGATCCGACCAGGTGTCTTTTTATGAGCGGCGAGCAAAAGGCGCTGACACTCACGGAGATAGTCGATCATCCTGCTGACTATCAGAATGTTTTTCCGAATATAAACAGAGGTTTATATCTTTCCTGATCTCGGCGGGCGCGGTAGCTTGACCTTGCTAAGCGCCACAGGGCGCAACACCGGGCACAGGAGCCGAGAATGACCCTTTCCAAGCATGGCGATTTCAACATCCCCGAGGCGGGCGACACCCTGCCCTCGATCGCCAACCGCAGCGACTACATCATGGCGCAGCGCAACGACGCGCTGGCGCTGGTCGAAGAGGCCGCAGGTGAGCTTGCCGCCGCCTATCAGCGGGTGATGAAGGCAGTTGCCAGCGTTCAGCTTGTCACCCGGTCGGAAGGCTACACCTACCGCTACTCGCACCGGGAGAACCCTCACTACAGCAACTTGTTCAACGACAGCTTTGACGCAAGCAAGGCGGTCGAGGCCTTCCGCAAGGCCGCAGACACCGACATCTGGCAAGCGCTCATCAAGGAAGCGGGCGTTGAACAGTGGATGGATCACCAGGCCCTCCAGGAGTTTCACAGCCAGCTTGCATCGGAAGTGCCGGAGGTCAGCCCGGAGAACCTGAAGGCGACATTCGAGACGCTGTTCAGCAACCGGCGCACGATGTTCTTGCGCGGGATGGCAAATGTCTTCTCCAACCTCGACAGGCGCTTCAAGTCGCACGACGCCTTCAAGGTGGGATCACGCATCATCATCGAAAGGATCACAGGCTACTCCGGCGGTTTCGACCGCCATTGCGGGGGCGCGACTCTCCTGAACGACGTCGACCGGTGCTTGCGCAAGGTTCTGGGCTTGCCGGATCGGCCTGGTTACCTGGTCCAGCAACTCGACAGCCTGCAAGGCAGAACCTACGGCCCGAAGCGAATTGAGTTCGAATGTGACTATGTAAAGGTGAAGGTTTACCTCAACGGCAACGCTCACGTTCACCTGAAGAAGGTCCCTGCCGAGCGCGTTAATCTGGCTCTGGCGGAATATTACGGCGAGGTCGTTCCTGATGCGGCGCCGGCCGATATGGATTGCGGTACCTTCCGCGAACGTCACGCAAATCTTCCATCGAAGGATCTTGCTTACTACCCCACACCTGACGACGCGGCGGATCGTCTGGTCGATCAGATCTACCTTTGGCGCGGCATGAAAATTCTCGAGCCCTCCGCCGGCACCGGCGCGCTCATTCGCGCCATCCGCAGGGAGATCGCGAAGCGGGGAGAGAACCGGTATGAGGAATACCGGCTGAGCGAAAGCGACGTGAGCGTTGACGCCATCGAGATCCACCCGAGCCGGGCCGCGCAGTTGCGTCACCATGAAGGAGACTTTTGCACTGTCACGGTCGACAACTTCCTGAGCCGCCCCGCTCTGCCGGTCTATGATGCGGTCGTGTGCAATCCGCCCTTCGCCGGAACACACTTCATGGCCCGTGTCACCCAGGCACTCGACCATCTGAAGCCGGGCGGCGTCCTTGTCGCGATCCTGCCCGTCACGGCCGAACTTGGCGAAAGCCCCAAACATGCCCGCTTTCACCGCTGGCTTGAGCGGGAATGCGCCAGCTTCAGCTGGCGCGACCTGCCTGCCGGATCGTTCGAGACGAGCGGCACGATGATCAACACGACAATCCTGAAGCTCAAGAAGCGCAGCTGAGCGGTCTCCCGAAAAATCGCCTGATTGGGCCCGCCGAAGCGCGGGTCCCCCCTCCCCTATGCACATGAGGATCAAGCCATGAAGGCAACCTTTATCATCCGCAATCTGACCGAGGACATCATGGGCGAGCTGGCAGACATGCATCCCGATGACCGGTTCGCAAAGCTGCACCGATGGGCCTTCGGCGATCTGCGCCATTGCGTGAGCGTCCAGTTCGGAAAAGCCAACGCTTTCCGCGACCGGGTGGAATTCAACACCGCCCGCAAGAACGGCGCCCCGTTCAAGTCGAGCAGCATGGAGCCGCGCCGCGGCTACAAGCTCGCCACCTTCGAAATCTGACGGCCCGCCCCTGGCAGCGAACGGAGGACGCCATGCGCTTCAAGCGACAAGCCCGACACGAGTTCACCGATACTGCGCGCAAAAGGGCGGCACTGCGCCGCAAGCAGCAACGCGAGCGGAACGCCCTGCCTCTCTTCGCTGAGCAGATCGCGGCCGAGCAGCCGGCCGAAAACGATGTGATGGAGGCTCGTGCACTTGCTTGGGCCGCGTCAGAGGTCCGGAGCCGCGCCTACAGAGCTAGCAAGTGGATCGAGGCACGACGGCGGCTGTCAGCCTTTTCAGCGAACGAGGCGGCCGTCCTGCGCCACGCCTGGAACTGTGCCCCATATCCCGCGGATCCGGTATTCCTTCTGGACTTTCTTCACGGTTATGCCGTCGGACGCTTCACCCTCGATGCCTTGCCTTTCGACTTAGTGGCGCGAAACCCGCACGGGCACCGGATCTCGGACTTTGATGGCGAGTAGAGCGAGGCCACGCCTCTCCTTATGCGCCGAAGGTTCAATTGGTCCCGCTTCGGCGAAGCTTCTTACTGGACACGGAGGCATGACTTGACGGCGGCGGCCGTCTGCGCAGTCCCCACCGCCAGGCCCTCGGGCTGAGTTGCACCAATCGGCGCAGCAGGGAGATTGACGTGCATGTCAGCGCACTTCGTAGACTATCTGCATTTACTGCCCTGCTGGCATGAACAGCCTAGGCGTCGAAAATCCGCACGTATCAGTAGAAGCCCCAGCCTGTTGACCGGGACTTCCATTTTTTCATGGGTCGATTATACTGGACACGTCTTACCAAGACAGCCCTGTTCGGGTTTGGCCCCGTGGTGTTCGTAGCACTGCGGGGTCGTCCAGTTCTCGACCAGGCTAGTTGCCCTTCACTAAAGCGAGGAAGGCAACGAGCAAATGTACCGCTGTCAACAGCAGCATCATCTGGTCTTCAGTCAACGCAGTTCCTTTCCGTTCTCGGGGTGTTGGTCGGGCGTGAGGGGCATGGCGCAGGGTCCTTTCTGGGGGTGCGGTACCCTTGTCCTAAGTCAACATCCGCCACCGGACAACCGGCATATGCACCCCTGAAACCCGCGCCCCGCAGCCTGTTTCCGTTGGGCACGGCCGTGACAGTCTGCACCCGCAAAGACGGGATATGTCCATGAACATCCGCTATCTGCACACGATGGCCGCGTGAAGGACCTGGACCGTACGATGGAATTCTCTTGCCTGCTGGGGCTGGAGGAGACGCGCCGCATCGACAACGAAAGGGCCGCTTCAGCCTGGTCTTCATGGCGCCGCCGGGCCAGCCCAATGCCTGATGAACTGCTTTGGAACTGGGACGGCGAAAGGCCAGCCGGAATGCCCGGTGGAACTGACCTGGAACTGGGGCGGCGACGAGGGCTTGCCTTCGGACAGCCGCCATTTCGGCCACCTGGCCTATCGCGTCGGCAACATCTACGAGATGTGCCAGACGCTGATGGACGCGAGCGTCACCATCAACCGCCCGCCGCGCGACGGGCACATGGTGCGCAGCCCCAAATGCTGCGACTTGCTTGTTTAGTCACAACCACTGCCATATTCGTCCCCATAGCTTTCATGAGGAGATGCCCTGTGGACCAAAAACAGTTTCCGCTCCAGCAGGGAAACCTCGACTTTATGTGCGGGACTTATGCAGCAATAAACGCGATGTATATTCGCGAAGAGATAGGCAGCCTAGACCAAGCAGCGATCCCCTTCCGCTTAGCTTTGATGTTCATGCAATCTACCAGAGACTGGGACCTTGCACAGGCGATATGCTTCGGGATCGGAGAAAAAGACTATCTCGAGCTTTTAGAGGCGCTAAGCTGGCGAGATTGTTCTTTCTTTCCAGACGCAGATTATAATGCCTCTGATGATCTTTTCGGAAAGCTGGAGCAATTACTCCAAGATGGAGCTGGACCCGTCATCGTTTCTCTTGTGGATCCGGGTGCGGAGGCATTTGATCCAGAAGAGGAGCGAGACGTCATACATTATACGGTGGTTAACGAAGTGATGCCGGAGTGCCTCGTCATCTTTGACAGTCAAGGAGATGAACCGATCGAAAGAACGGGCAGAGACCTCAAGTATCAGGGAACGGATGTTCGGCTTGGCTGCCTATACGTCATGGAAAGCAAGTAGCATCACGTTCGGATGCTTAGCCCGTAAGACTGCTTCTGCGATCCCCTGCCTTAACGCAATCGCATGACCTAGCGAGGGTCTGTAACGGACTCTTCGCGGCGACCTTCAAGCGCACGCTGACTGTCGAGTTCCTTCCTGCGATCTCTTGTATCGCGCTCGATCGAGCTATCGCCGCCTAAACGACTTAGGCCGCCGTGGAGCTTCTAATCACTCGGCAGTCACGGCGGTGAGCAGCAGCTTCCCCAAGTCGCCACAGTGTCGCATCTCGTTGAATGTCAGGAAGCAATATACTGTTTCCACTAGCTTTTCGCTCTTCCGGTTGCGACCGCCGTGTGTAGCCTCAGGTCATGGAAAGCGCCCACAGGGGCGCGCAAAGCAGAGGAGCTTGCCATGCACCATGATGCCCAGACCGTTGACGATCCCGCCCAGACCAGCGCTGTGGCCAGCGCGTCGCTGACCCGTCCCAGGTTGCATCTTTGGATCGTCATGCAGGACACGAAGGAAGGGATCAGCTTCGAGCGGTTCTTCTCCAGGGTGGCCCGTGACGCCTGGCTGCAAAAGTGGTGCGCTGATCGCTGGACAGCTGATAAGGGCAAGATGCCGGCCGACTGGCAGGACGCATACCAGGTCCTCAGTGAGAGCGGCGAAGACTTCCTTCACCTGTCGGAGCCTTTCGACCTGTCGGGCCATCCCGATCTGGCAATGCTGGCCTTCGATGCACGCACCCGTGCCATCATGCTCGCGGCACTCCGCTTGTGGCAGCGAATGAGCCCCGCCGGATACCTGCAGGAGACGATCATCGCTACTGATGCAGGCGCGTTCGACCCGCTCAGCCAGAGCGAGATCAATCGACTTTGCCGGATCGTAGGGGCATTCCAGTGAGCGCCCAGAAGCATCTCTTCGAGACGCCCCCCGAGGACATGGCGCGGCACGGCGCCGTCTGGTGGCGCGGGAATTGGCAATGCCGGAACTTCCACGGCTACTTCCAGAGCCGCGAAGGAGGCGCGGGCGTGTGGTGCTTCCAAATCTATGCCTTCGGCGACACCGACTGTTGCGTCTACGCCCTGAACGCCTTGGGCGAGATGGTCCAGAAGCGGGCTCCTCTCGACGACCAGAACAGGATCACAATTTGCGGCCGCAAGTATGGCCGGAGGCAGTGGGCACACTGATCGACGCGCGAGGGGCAAAGTATCCACATATCTTGTGGACAATTCGGTGGCTAAGGCAGGAACGGCAGGATGTTTCGCCTGATATTGCGCTGCCTAATTGTCGAGCACCAAGAAACGGCCATGAGAAGGGGGTGCGGGAAACCGCGCCCTCTCTTTGTTTCCGGCAGGTTGGGGCGGCTACGATGGAGGGCCAGCATCCGTCGCTCGACGCTGCACCGGCAGCGCTCCGAGCGCTGAGCGGGCTGGCGAAGAAACCTGCCATCTTGTGAAGAATCCTCGCGCTCCGGGGTCGAAGCTCGGAAATGTTCAGATCTCAATATCTTGATAAGTAACGGTTTTTAGCTTTTCCAGAGGCTGCGAAACCGCTAATTTCGAGACATGGGAAAGGCCATGAGGGCCACAAAAAGCACAGGAGCGCCCATGTTACTCGAACTGCCCGACAACCTGTCGGTCCTGCAAATCTCGCCCTATGCGGGCGACGTGCTGACAGGCAGCGATGCCCCGAACGCGGTCTGGTACATTCTGGGCCAGTCCAATGACGGAACTGAGTTGTGCCGCACGGCGGGGATCATCTGCCCGAACGAAGCGGGACAGACCCTTTTTCGGCTCACGCAGCGCGCGCGGATCAATGGTCTCTCATATCACGACGCCTTTGAGCGGACGAGTGCCAAGGAGGCGGAAGCATTCGGCAGTCGGCTGGCGGAACTGATGTGGGAGGCAATCGAACGGGACGGCAATGTTCCCGACGACCCCGAAGCCTATGCCAATTTGGCCGACCACCACCCGATTGACGCACTGCGCACCGGCTTTCTCGAAGCTGCTGGCATTATCTGACCCGATGGAGAGCAAGATGAAAGACTTCCAGGACCTCGATCTGACCGCCGCAGCCGTCAGCCACTTCGCCCTCGACATGCTCTATGTCTCGCCCCTCAACCCCCGTCAGGACGTGAACAGCGAAGGCATCGACATGCTGGCCCAGAGCATTGCCAGCGTTGGCCTGATCCAATCGCTTGCGGGGCATCTGGACAATGACGGGCGCGTCGGCATCGTCGGCGGCGGTCGGCGCTTGCGGGCGATCAAGCTGGCGCTGGAACGCGATCCCGAAGCCGGGACGCGCCACCCCGAACTGGTCGAAATCCCTGTGCGCGTCACCACCAGCAGAGACGTGGCAATCGCATGGGCCAGCGTGGAGAACGTGGCCCGGGAAGCCCTCGATCCTGCCGATGAAATCCGTGCCTTTGCGCAGCTGCGCGATACCGGCGCGACCGTGGGCGAGGTTGCCCGTACCTTTGGCGTCACCGAGCAGCACGTCTATCGCCGCATGGCGCTGGCCGATCTTCCTTCTGAGGTTCTGGACGCTCTCAAGGCGCGTCAGATTTCTCTCAACACCGCTGCGGTCTTCACCTTGGCAAAGGACAAGACCCTTGCCCTTGAGGTTCTGGATCATGTGCGCGGTCGTGATACCACTCCCCATTACCTGCGCTCGATGCTCCTGCCCGATGCGATCAAAGCCACCGACAGCCGCGTAAAGTTTGTCGGGCTGGACGCCTATGAGGCGGCAGGTGGCACCCTGACCCGCGACCTGTTCAGCGAGGACGTGGCGCTGCATGACGAGGACGTGCTGAACCACCTCTATACCGAAAAGGTGCAGGCCGAAGCGCAAGCGTATGCGCAAGGCTGGAAGTGGTTCGAGGTTCTGGAGAGTTCCTATGCAAGCTACCAACTGACCGAGAAGATGCAGCGGGTCTACAAGGTCGAGGGCGATCTGTCCGAAGAAGAAGCCGAACGCTACGACGAATTGGCTCAACTAGCAGAGAGCGAGGCGCTGGACGAGGCAGGGCAAGCCGAGTTTGACAGCCTCCAAGGGAAGCTGAACGGCGACTATTCCGACGCGCAGCGCCAGATTGCGGGTCTGTTCATCTTTGTCAGCAACGGCGTCCTGTCGGCCAGCGGGCCGTGGATCAGGAAGGAGGATCAGAAGGTAGCGGTTGAGACGGGTGTTCTGACGGGCCACGCGGCCAGCACCGTCACGCGTCAAGCGGACATGGCCGATGCGCCTGCCGCCCGCTACAGCAACTCTCTGCTGGCCGACCTTCACACCTTGCAGCTGCATGCGGTGCAAGGCGCACTGGCGCGCGATCTTGATCTTCAACTCGATCTGCTGGCCTTCCAGCTTTCGACCGAGGGCTATGGCAGCATCTTCGACATTGCTCCGACGCAAGCCAAGATCGTGCCGGAAAAGGCAGACGGTCTGACCCCAGATCCGATCCTTGAAGGCGCGGAAAAGTCGAGCCGCTGGCTGGCAGAAGCGGAACGGGTCGAAGCCTTCGAGGCATTCCGCGCCAAGGGCAAGAAACATCGTGATCAGGTGCTGGCTGTCGGCCTCGCGCGGCTCATGCCCCACCGCAGCAACGAGTTGTTCGGCAAGGTGGCCGATCTGTCCGGAGCCGATCTGCGGGCTGTCTGGACCCCCACCAAGACAGACTTTTTCGGGCGCATGAAGTCCGACCACCTGGACGAACTGCTGATGGAACTGACCGGCCTTGGGCGCGACGACAAGCGGGTGCAAACCTTCTGCAACCAGAAGAAGTCGGGGAAGGCCGAGGGGCTGGAAGATCTGTTCGCAGACGAAAAGGTGCAGGCGATCTGGGGGCTGGACGAGGAAGGCCGGAAGCGCATTGCCGCGTGGGTTCCCGACTGCCTCTGATCCCAGACCAGAGGGCGCCCGTCAGAGGGGCGGCGTCAGCGCCGCCCTTTTTGCATGTCTTCACCCGACACCCCACCCGCTTCGGCAACGACATTCTTGGCGCTCCGCCCCATCGGGCGGAACGTCACTGCGACAAGCCTCTGATCCGCTTGATGATCGGATAGCTATTCCCTTGTTTCAAATGGCTTTTCACATTGTTTTGCAACTTGGCCGTGGTAGTTTGAGCGCATGGGGAAAGGCGCGTCCAGCGCCAGAAGGCACAGGAGCCGCCCCGCTCCACCAACGTCTCGAAGCGGCCCTGCGGCTGCATCCGGCACAGCACCGGAAGGAAAAGGATATGGCGGGTAGCGTCAACAAGGTCATTCTGATTGGTAATTTGGGACAGGACCCCGAACTGCGAAGCTTCCAGAACGGGGGCAAGGTAGCCAACCTGCGCATTGCCACCTCGGACACATGGAAGGACCGCAATTCCGGCGAACGCCGCGAAAAGACCGAATGGCACACGGTTGCCATCCAGGCCGAGGGGCTGGTGAAAGTCTGCGAGGATTTCCTGAAAAAAGGCAGCAAGGTCTACATCGAGGGACAGCTCGAAACCCGCAAATGGCAGGACCAGTCCGGCCAGGATCGCTACAGCACCGAGATTGTGCTGCGCCCCTTCCGAGGCACCCTCCAGATGCTCGATCCCCGGAGTGACAGCAATGGTGGCAATGGCGGGCGCGGCCAGAGTAACGGCAGCGGCGACTATGGTGGCGGCAGGAGCAACGGCAACAGGAGTGATGCCGGAAGCGCAGGCGAGCATGGCGGGCGCGGCGGCAGCCAAGCTGGCGGCTATGGGGGCCGGTCGGATTATGACGACGAGATCCCCTTCGCGCCCTGCGTCCTGCTCTGACGGCGGAGCGCGAGAGCGATGGTCAAGTTCATGACGCGCCGCCAGATCGCCTGCTACCTGATCGGCGTGAGACTGCGGGAGGAGCTTCGGCGGAAGCGTCAGGGGATGCGCGATCCGGTTCCCCTGACGCGCGATCACCCGCTGTCGCCCTGCTGGCAGCAGAGCGACTCCCCCCCTTCGGCATAACCAGAAACGTCAGCGGGCCAGAAACAGGCCCGCCCATCACCCGAGCCACCAGGAGAGCGAAGCATGCACAACGAAGCGAAAGTCAACGTGGTCGAGGGCACGGGGCTTCTTCTTGGGGAGAGGCATCCCCGCGCGAACACAGCCTTCGTGGGCGACCTAATGATTGCGGAGGCAGATGTCTGGCAGGCACTCGACGGCGATCCTGACCTGTCCTTCGAGAACGCCCAAGAGAGCGATGGCTATTGCGTTGTCTTTCCACGCGCTGATCTTCCCGTTGCCGCCCGACACGCACGGGAGTGGTGGCAGACGCTCGATACCAGCCACCGGCTTAACCAATCTGAACCGAAAGGAGCGACCATGAACGTGACCAGCATTGTTGTCTGCGAGGACAACGTACCAACCGACGTTGCGGTGTTCGCCAGTGACCAGCTGGCCCACGCACATCTGCTGAAACACTACCGGCAGATCTAGAAGACAGCCGAGGCAACCGGCGATCTGCCCGAGACCTGGCAGGAGATCCGCGATGAACTGCAAGCCCAGGACCGGCTGGCTGACCGCGACGTTGCGCACATTCAGCAGCATGACTTCGACGCCTTCGCGTGAACGCTTCCAGAAGTTTCCCCCGGGCCGGTAAACCGCCGGTTGAACTTGCGCCTTTACCACGGCAAAGCTCCTGCACTTCTATTGGACGAGGACATTGCGCATTAAGATTTCAACTCTTGCTGCCGCTCTTGTGGCTTTGACAGCGGGCTGCACCGCAACTGATAGCCCCAGCACTGCCAGCACCAGTGCAGCTGCTAAGAACGGACACGATCTGACGAAAGTCTGCATGACCGCTGACGGTGTTCCTGTCTCGGAAGGCACCATTCGTGATGGCAAGACGTGCAGCAAGCCGGATCACATCATGGTCGTTCCAGCGCCCACTCTCGTGTGGCGCTGAGCCCTCAGCCATTGAACAACCCTGCGGTCTCGTCTGCCCGGACGCTACTGTGTGAAGTCTCTCCGGGCTTTGCCTTATCTCGGGATTGTTCAGCGAGATGTTGTCGTTGACCGGGCAGAGACACGGGCTAGGATTAGCTTATCGGGCCGGTAGGCGCGTGGCATTGAATACTCATGGGTGGCCTTACTGGTGAGTGGCCCAAACGAACCGCCAGAGCTTTGGCCGGCATCCAACCGGCGCGAATGCAGAACGACCAGTCAAAGCCTCTCCTGGAATCTCGGGGGAGGCTTTTTCTATTCTGACCTAATCCCAATGAGAGTATATTAGATCAATTCGTTGAAAAAGCTTGTCTTTGTGCTATTTCTTGACGTGCAGCGAGTGGCCGCTGCCAATGTCACAGGAGACAGCAATGCCCACGATCCAGGAGCGCAAGCGCGCCTTCCGATCCCGTGTCTTTCACGCCAGCCGACTGATTGTCGCGTCAGATGTCGCGGCGGCGAGATGCACCTACCTGTCCGGCGACGACCGCGACATGGTTCTGACAGCCATCATGCGCCGGGCCGCGAAAGACAGCGACCTTCGCCTGGCCATTTGCAGCGCCTTCGGCACTGACTGGCTGGATGTCAGCTGGCACGAGATCGCGGACAGCAACAACCACTTGTCAGACCGCGAACTGGCGCAAGCTGCCGCACAGGCAGCCGAGGAAGCCGAGTGGTACCTCCACCATGTCGCAATCCCGCAGATGGCCGCGCGGCTCGATCCCGAGTGTCAGGTTTACACGATCATTCGGACCGAGGGCGATTGGACCCATGTGGAAACCTTTGAAGCAAGTTGCCTTCGCAACGTGATCAGGGCTGTCAGGCTCTGGGACAGACGCACCATTCGTGGAGTTCCGTTCCTGTCGATCTTCGCGCGGGTCGAGGTCAAGGACCCCGACGGCAGCAGCTTCACCCTCTGAATGCCCCATTCCTTGCCGCCAGCGAGACCGGCGGCAAGGAATGGCCCGCAAGGACCTTCAAGATGACAACCGAGACGAACGACTTCTGCGTCTGCATGAAGGTGCAGCGAGACGATAACGGCAACCTGACCCAGCTCCTCTTCAGACACGCAGACGGGGCCTTCGGCACCTTCGAGGATGCCGAGTATGTCCTGGCGCCGGCCGAGGAGGTCGACAACAGCCAGCAGCTGGTCCGCGTCGACCAGTTGGTTGACACCCTTGCCGGGATGATCAGCTTCAGGGACAGGTTAGATGTCATTCCAGATTTCAGGACCCTCCCACATGACCGTCACGGCATGCCGAATGTCCTGAAGCTCAAGCTGGCCTGCGAAGCCTGCTCCCACGTGTGGCAGGTCCAGGCCTCGGTAATCGGGACCACACAGGAATGCCCGAGGTGCAAGAGCCATGGCTATGTAGACCTCGGGAAGATGGAGTGGGTCGGGCCCCGCTCCCCCATCCTGCAAGCCCTGTGGGGCCGCCTGCCCGGTCCCGAGCGCTTGAGCGTCCTGCTCCGTGACGATCTTGAACTCGTCAGCCTCGGGCGCACGATCCGGCTCCAGCATGCTCAGGGTTACAGCCTACACTATGAGGCCGGGGATGTTGGCGTCCGCCTGACCGTTGTGAGAGATGGGGGGGGACAACCCGTCGTGGTTCATGTCGACGAGGACCATACCACAGTTACAGTTACCGAAGGCATGCGGAGGGTCAGCAGATGACTGCGACCATCCTGCAGCCCGCACAGTTATCTACCACCCAACAGGAACAGAGGTTCATGAAGTTCAGAGAGACAGAGATCGACACGGGCATCCGCGCAGCATTGGCGATCGAGGCCGCGGGCGGATGGAAGGAGTTCGATCCGTCAAGCCATCTCGCGTCTGTGGGCGACGACCAGGTAGAGCAGGTCATGGTCGAGCTGCGCCGGTATCGCGGTCCGGCAGACATGCCTCCGGATCCCCGCCACCTGCGGCTGCTGATAGACGCCGCCGCCTACCTGAACAACGAAAAGAACCGCGCAGCTGGCTGGCTCATCAACGGCATCGACCCAACGATCGGCCGGCGGATGCTCAATGGCTCACGCGAGGTCTTCTGGTCAGGCTTCTTCACGGCCTACTGCTTCGGTCTCGGCCTCAGCACCTACGATCAGCCTGAGGACTATCTGCGGGATCAAGGATAGGTTCTCCGCGGAAGTCCAGGCACGGCGCCACATCCACTTGGCTGCAGATGGCCCTGAGATAAACCGGATGCCGGACCCCGGCCGCGCCGTCGCCGATCGCGCGGCCCACATGCTCAATCCGCCAATCCCCCTCTTCGTCGCAGATGATGGACCCTTCCCGGGCGGACAGTTCGCCCGGATCCATCCACACGCGTTTCACCGGCAGATCGCCGGTGGCGCCAGCGCTAACCAACTCGAACCAGTCGGTTGTGAGACCGTCAGCGGATCTCATACCCCCTCCATCGCATTCCATAGCTGTTGTTGTGAAGAGTAGCGCTCCTGGAACGTTCCGGGCAATGCTGCCAGGCACAACCAAAGCGCAATCGAGATATAGCAATGTGCTGGTGTGGACGGCTCCTCATCCCACCTGTGTTACGATTTTGCCTTCAACAGCCAGATGAGAGGAGAGCGCGATGAAGATCACACCTGTCCGTATCGGCATGGATACGGCGAAATCCGTTTTTCAGTTGCATGGGGTTGCCGCTGATGAAGAGGTCGTTGTTCGGCGGCAGTTTCGTCGATCGGAGATGATCCGTTACTTTGAGAAGCTTCCGCCTGCACTTGTCGCAATCGAGTCCTGCGGCAGTTCGCACCACTGGGCCCGGTTGCTCACGTCGTTCGGTCACGACGTGAAGCTGATACCTCCCCAGTATGTGAAGCCATATGTGAAGCGCGGGAAAAATGATGCCGCGGATGCCGAGGCTCTGTGCGAGGCGGTGACCCGTCCGAGCATGCGTTTCGTGCCCATGAAATCAAAGGAACAACAAGCAGCCTGTATGTTGATGACAGTTCGGGAGCGTCTGGTCAGCGTCAAGTCGCAGCTTTCCAATGCCTTTCGTAGCTATGCCGCGGAGTTCGGCATTGTGGGCGCTGCCGGGCGGCAGAACGTCAATGCCCTGATCCGCCAAGTGCTCAGCGATGATACGTTGCCTGAGCTGGCGCGCGATCTCTTCCGCTTTCAGGCGAAAGAATACTCAGCGGTAGAGGCGCGCCTGGAAGAGATCGAAGCCAGGCTCATGAAATGGCATCGCCAGAATGAGGTCAGCCGGCGCATCGCAACGATCCCCGGCATCGGACCAATCGGGGCAGCAATGCTCAGCATGAAAACCCCGCCCGCAGAGAGCTTCAGATCCGGACGCGACTTTGCCGCCTGGATCGGGCTGACGCCGAGGCATCACTCGACGGGCGGGCGAATGCGGTATGGCGGCATCACGAAGGCTGGTGATGCGGCGCTTCGCTCTGTTCTGGTCGTGGGAGCCACAGCATTGCCCAGACACATCAGGGCTGGTCGGCACAAACCTACGGCCTGGGTCGCGGCGCTACTTGAACGCAAGCCGCCAAAGCTGGTCGCCGTGGCACTGGCCAACAAGTTCGCGCGTATTGCCTGGCGCCTGATGGTGTCCGGCGGAATTTACAGTCGACCACCCGAAAGAATGGCGGCATAATCGAGATCAGGCTTCGACGGATAATGGCCGGCGAATAGCCTCATCAGACTTGCAGGACGCAGGAGATGGAACAACCAATCGGTCGATACGAACGTGATTCCGAAGGTTACACTGGCATCAGTGATGCCGCCAATGTGCTTGGAGCGGGCGTAGCGTACACCATCTGGGCCAGCGAGTTCATCTCGCGCAAACAGGCCGGACATCTGATAGCAAGCGATTTGGTTAGAAGTCTGCTTTGATCCTACAAGGAGGGGCCGTCCACATCTGCAACCTTTATTCGGCAACCATGCCCCAGGACGCGATGAGGCAGCTCTTCGCGGGCCTCGGGGATCGCGTGGGCAACCTCGAAGGCGGCCGGATCTTCCCCGATCAGCTGGCGCCGGTGATCCGGCACGGGGACGAGGGACTTGAACTGGTGAAGGCGCGTTGGGGCATGCCGTCGCCGCCGGCGTTCCTGAAGACCGAGCGCGATCCCGGCGTAACCAACGTGCGCAATCTGGCTTCGCCGCACTGGCGCCGATGGCTGAGCAAGGGCCACCGCTGTCTGGTGCCGCTCACTTCCTTCGCCGAGCCTCGTGGAAAAGGGAAAGGCAATCAGTGGTTCGCCAGTGCCGAAGACCGGCCAATGTTCTTTGCCGGCATCGAGTGCCGCGGGTGGAAATCTGTCAGAAAAATCAAGGACGGCGAGACTGTGGATGATCTCTATGCCTTCCTGACCACTGCACCGAATGCGGAAGTCAAACCGGTTCATCCCAAGGCCATGCCGGTGATCCTCACCGAGCCAGACGAATGGGCTGCTTGGATGGATGGCTTGCCTGCAACCGAACTGCAGCGGCCGCTGCGCGACGGTGCCTTGCAGCTGGTCGAGGACAGCCAGTAGGGGATAAGGTCGGCAGTCACGCCACCGCCTGGCCATCGCTGAACCAAGTCCTTCGCGGACCCATAGCCGATGATCGAGCAGTTGGTCCTGCCTCCACACGCCGTGCAAGGGACATGGCGTAGCCAGCCGGGTTCCTGATCTCCGCCCCCTTCTCAGCCATCTTCCCCAGCCCGAAGAGCGCCGAGAGCGTTCCCGTGATGCCGAACTGGCTCTTCAGCCGCCCAAGGTAGCCAGAGGAAAGCGCCAGGTCCCGGCCGTAGGTGTCGATCGTCTCGGACAAGACCATTTCCCAAGGTAAACCCGCTGCACGTTCCTGCGTGACCTCGAGCGTTGAGCGAAACGTCACCGGCGCAGCCGCCAGCAAATCAACTAATTTTCGATCTTCTTCAGGTTTATTGGAATGAGGATCTTTATGCTCCGCAATTCTGCGGTGCAGGGGGCGCAGTGTTGCGGGACCAGATGTGGCGATGGGCGCTGCCTCAGCCGTGACAGCTTTGATCGTCTCGGCCTTGGCCGCCGCGGGCAGTCCGATCATGGCGCTCAAATGGCTGATCATGGCCTTGGCGCGCGTCAGGAGGCCTGTCAGTGTCGACAGTTCGGCCGCGGCGTCCTTTCTGCGCGGCAGGGTGTCCAGCAGCTCTGAGATGGCCTCACAGGCCGATCGGCAAAGGTCGGGATGGGTTTGAATGTCCCGCATCATCGAGCGCGCCTCGAACAGTTCGCTGTAGACCCTGCGCAGCTTGGTCTTGTTCTCGCGGTGCTGGTGGGCCAGCGCGAAAATTTCCTCGGCCCGTGCGCCTAGGGGTGCAAGCGAAATGCCGGCGGCACAGCCGGAGATCGCGCCATTGCTTTCGCGACGGACCCGGCGCTTGCAGTTGGCCGAATCCCGGAAGGCGATGAGGCCTATCCTGCAGAGCGATGCCTCGATCCTGGAAAGCTTGTCCTCGCTCCAGTCGAGGTCATAGCAAATCTCGAACTTAGGCCATGCGAGGATCGGCTCGTGACCGGGTGTCCAGTCCAGCGCCCTGGTGCGCTTGATGTAATAGCCCAACAGCGTGATCTGATCGCTGTTCAGCCTCAGGGAGGCTCTTGCGTCGTTGATCTGATCCCACAGCTCCAGGTGCGTGATACCGTGGGGAAGTCCCTTATAGCTGTCTGCGAGGGATGCTGCGCGCACCCTCTCTTTCGTCATTGCCCTCATGTTCCTGCTCGTGGTTGGGCCCACGGAAAGCCATCAACAGCCATAACTTATGCGTTCGCAGAACTGCGTTTTTTTCTTGCCAGACTGTCGGGAAATACGCTAAAGCTGAAGACGACCAAGAATTCAGGCTTTAGCGCACTCCCCTCGTTGATCTTTCAGCGGGGGGTTGCTCTTTTTAGGGGTATCGCTCCTTTCTTCTTGTAGAGCGTGCCGAGAATCCGCACACTATGTAGAGCTTTACTCTCACCGCCGGTTAAACGGCAAGAATTTTTCCGGAACTCTGCGACAATAACTGGCACATTCCGGTTTTTGGGGAGTGTGGGCTTGTATTTTCACGCCCACACCCGCCGATCCTGCTGATCACAGGCTGGTGATTCTGCCATTCTTGTAGAGACGCGGCCCCGCCATCGTACCAGCCTCACGGCGCGGCGGCAGGTAGAGCGACAGCTCCGGATGCCGGTCAGCCATACGCTTCGCGAGCGCTTCGTAATTGGTAATCCAGTTACCGGTGGACGAAAGCTTCAGCACGTAGGCGTTGCCACTCCCGCCACCCGTCGGCTTCGTAATGGAGGCAATGAAACTGATGGAGCAGTTGGTCGCGTAGTAGCCATGCCGCGTGAGCTTGCAACCTGGCTTGATAAATGTGGCGAAGTGGGGTGCCTTCTGCACAACCACGCGGCTGTAGCCTTGGGCCTCCAGATCCTGGCCGTACAAGCTGTACAAGGCTTCCGAATATTTGCGTTCGTAGCTTGCCGTGGTCGCACCAGCGGGCAAGGTTAGGATCAGGTTCGGATCTCCTGCGAGGCCAGCGCCGGGGCTTGTCAGCCACCCGAGGGCGCCAGCGGCAAGCCCTGCCCCGCCGAAGGACTGGCCCATGCCAGCCGCCAGACCCGCGTTGACGACGTTGTTCGTTCCCACGCGGCTTACCGTGTCTTCAGCCGTGCCCACATCGATGCCGACATCAGCGAGCGTCCTTGTCTCGGCGGTAGAAGGCTGGGAGGTGACCTGTTCTTCGGTCGATGACACGCAGCCGGCAAGGGCCAACGCAGTGCCCAGGGCGAGGGATAGCGATCTGATGGTCATGAAGCTGCAGCCTCCATTGTCTGCTCTGGTTGAACGGTAAGGGACGCGGGCGCCAGAACCTGCTCCAGCGCCCCAGTGATTGCGCCGCGATCCTTCAGGCTGGAGATCCGGACCAGCGGAATGCCAGCCGCGCCGGCGGCAAGGTTCTTTTGCGTATCGCGGTTGCGGACGCCATCGGCATCCTTGCGGTTCCTGCCGTAGTGACCAGCGCCGTCGAACTCGATGATCAACCTGACATGGCCCTGCGGATCGAAGACCACGAAGTCTGCCCGCTTGGCGCTCATCAGCCGCCACTTTGCATAGTCCTTGCATCCGAGGAACGCGCCATAGGTGGCTTGTGGTGAGACGTGGTAGCCACGGGCATGCTCCCCGAGCCACAGATTGATGATGCGGAAGAGTTGGAGTTCGCTCTTGTTCATCAGGGGCCGGGCGGTGAAGCCTGCTGTCTTCACGTCCCGCTGCTGCTGCGCCGCCTTCGATCTGCGCAGGAACAGGAGCAGGCCGCCAATGACGATGATCGCAAAGATGATCAGGGTGCTGTTGGACATGCGGACGCCTTTCAGTCGGCCTTGAGGAAATGAGCCGGTGCCGGGTTCAAAACGAGGTGCAGGAAGTGCGCCCGTGCCTGTGGAACCATCGTTCCGATCGTAAAGAGGACGTATGCGAGCACGAGGGCAAGCAACACAACCAGAAAGGGTGCCAAGCGTGTCTGTTTGGCCGCACCCGATGCTCTGGACGACTTTCCGTGCAGCGGGATCTGCGCGGCATAGGAGGGCAGCTGCGCCTCGGGCATCTGCACCGTAACCCCGGACCGGACGCCTGGCGCGTTTTTTTTACGGGTGGCTGCGGACATGTCTCATGCCTCCTGTTGCTGGCAAACCTTCAGGATTTTCATTGGGCTCATTGCACGGCCCCCCTGCCGAAGTCCGCCACCGCATCTTCCCGCAATTGGTCGCTGTTGATGGTCTCGTAGCGGTTCGTATTGCGGGTGATGGCGTCCTGCCGCGTGTACAGGTCTTCCAGCGCCTTGCCGTAGGTGGACTCGGTGCCGGTCAGCCTCTCGATGTCGGTCACAGCATCGAAGTCGATCATTCCGCTCGACATCATCATCCCGGTCCATTCGGAGAGATCGACCTGATCCATGTCGAGAGACTGGAACTGCGCGACGGTTATCCCCTGACAGTTTGGCGTTCTAGGTGACCCCCAGCTGATGCCGAGTTGCTCGCGCGCCTGTTCGTTCATGATGCGCGAGAGCGGCGAGTTGAACGTGCAGAAGGCTGTCCGCCGTGAGACGCAGTGCCCGAAGATGCTCCTTGAACAGTACTCCCCGATCTCGTGAGTCGATTTGAGGGCACGCTTCACCATCAACTCCTGTTCACCCTCCGAGCAGGCGAAGAGGACGGCCGAGAGAACGTTGATCAGCGTGTAGATCGTATAGGCGGTCATCACGGCGCTCATCACTGTCGCGGCGGCCTGTGTCAGGCCAATGCTGCCTGGCTGAAGCTGTCCACCGACAAATGCCGGGCTTCCGCCAGCCTGAAAGATCGAGTTCGCCGCTTGCTCGCCGAAGACCTCCGCGGTCCAGCTCGCGGCCTTCTTCATCATCTCCTGCTTTACCGCTTCCATGGAGAGTGCATTGCCGACGCTCTTCGCCGCCTCGCTGTTGCCGATAATCGACTCCCAGGTCTCGGTCAGAGGCCGGGTCAGCTGCGAGAAGCTGTTGCGGGTCATGTCTTCCATCGACACCCAAGATGACGTGACCGGGTTCGCCATGCTGGTGCCTTCCAAGGCTCGGGAGAGGCGGGAGACGGAGAAGGCCAGCTGCAGATAATCGGCCACGCTGACGCCCGAGGGTGTGGTGCAGCAGTTCGAGAGGCCAAGGGTGCGGCGAGAGCAGGTTTCCGGCTCGCCGGTGAAAAGCTGGCAGCTCAGCATGGCAGCATCCCGGTCAACTGCGGTGCCGAGATCCTCAGCGCATTGCATGTCGCTCATGAGCATGTCGGCCGCGGCGAGCTTGGCTGCCGTGTCAGCCAGATCAACAGCGCCGCTTGTTCCTGTATTCAGGATGCAGTCGTCGCCCAGGCAGCTGACATTGGACTCGCAGATGTTCAGCTCTTCCACGACGGGGCTGGAGTAGTGTTCAACCTCACCACATTGGTAGCGGTTCTCGTAGACGGCGCATTGGCCACCCGCCAGCGTGACGGAGCAGCTGCGCCCGATGAAGGTACAGGCGCTGTCGCCCTGCAGAGGAGCGCAGCTGTTCGTCGAGACGAAGCTTTCGCCTGCCCGATCATTGAAGCAAGACGGCGTGATGGTGATCTTCGTGGCTGCCCGGTCCGACAGCATACCGAAGGGCGATACGGGAATGTCGGCCCCACAGAGCTTGCCGGGCTGGCCACCGCTGCCAGTCCAGGCGTTCACGCAGCCATTGGCATCCCTGACAGTTTCCTCGACAGTGTATTGCAGCGTGCAGGCGGCATCCCCCGTGAGCGCCAACATCTCCCTATAGCGTGTCGCGTTGTAACCCCACGGGGTGAACAAGGCCGTAGAATCAAAGTTCAGTCGAACCACCGCCCGACCGTCAGTTTGCACAACCCGGTCGCAAAGCCGGTAGGCACTGTATGCTCGCTCAGTCCATGTGGTGTTTTGTTCGCTGCCGCTCTCGGTGTAGAAGATCGTGTCAACATATTCCCCCAAACGATATGTGCAGCCTGCCTGGACGAATTCAGAGGTCTCTGTCCGTCCCAGGAAATGACCATCCCAGTAGACAGCCTTTGACCTTCCGCCGCGAAAGCCTGTTTCAACGATCTTGTCGCCGGACACGCCTCCAATGCCTTGGCGGTAGCGGTAGATGTAGCCGCTGGAGGGTTCACGCACCTGCTGACGAGCTGATCCTCCCGAGACACCAATCTCGTGGGCGTTCGACGGGCTAGCAGTGATGGCGGGAAGGTTCATCATTCCGTTGCCGGTCATGATCCTTGTGCCGTCGTGAGTCACATAGCCATTCGTGTTGAGGCCGGTGGCCGTCAGGCGCGCATTGCTCAAAACAATCCCAGGCCGCGCCCGGAACCTCATAATCGCGCCGGTCTGTTCCCCTGCCTGATCGAGCACTAACTCCAAGCACCTCGCCAAGCTCGCGCAGGCGCGAACCGACAGCTCGCCCCGATCAGCTGTCGGGATCTCTCTTAGCACCGAGAGCTTTGCGCATGTCTCCGGCGCATCTGTTCTCACCCGCACCCCGGAGAAGCCGCAGTAGCCCTGCCCGCCTATTGTCAGGTAGTTGAAGAGCGGCCTCGGCCCGTTGTAGGTCCGCTCAGCCGTCATGGGTGCAACGCTCAATGCGAAGCTGTCGCAGGTGTTGATGACCGAGTTGTCGTAGCTGTAATCGACCTGACCGGTTTCCTGCCTGATGATGCACTCGCCGAACTCGACAGTTTCGGTGGAGCCCTCGCCCAGAACCTCGCGCGAGCGGAACAGGAAGTCTTGGCCCGAGACCGAAGGCAGACCCTCGCTGCTGCGCAAAACGCTCATGGCGTTGGCCTCGGCATTTACCTCGCCGGTCGAACCGTACTTGCCGCTCCCCGCCTCCAGCCTGCCCAACTCGGTGTCCCGGTAGGAGTAGAGGTCTTCGTAGGTGGTGATCGAGGGCAACGTGCCTGCCGTCGCGCTCTGACCTGCCACTCCGTAGGTCATATCCCGCGAATTAAACGTGACGTCCCCATCGGGAGAGCCGTCCCTGATCGTGATGTTCTGGCCTTCGCGGGCATACAGGTCCCTCGGGTCGAGCTTGAAAGTGTCGGTGTTGGCTCTGGACGCAGCGTCCTGCATAGCCTGAGAAGTCTGTGCCAAGGCAGCGTCCAGCACCGACAGGTGCATGGTGGCGCCAATGCAGACCGTCTTCATCACAATCGAGATGCGGCTCATCATCATAGGTTCAGCCCCCAAAGACCGTGGCGCAGCAGTCGGTCCAGTTCCAGCGCAGGTAGATGGGCATTTCCGCTACGCCCGGCACGGTTCTGCCGGCTCCCCACCGCAGGATGCTTTCGCCAGATGCGTGATTGCGCCGTCCCTCGGCCCTCGGCCAGGCCGCCTGCCAGCGATAATGCGAGCGTTGGAGCATCGGCTTGTATTGAGCCTGGCAGAGCGCGTCATTGCCGACAGTGCTGCGCTCAATGCCGCGCGCCGCGTTCATGGCGAGGATTTTCTGCGAGGTCGAGGAGGAGAACTGCACTGGCCCCTGGGCATGCTCGAAGCCGGTATAGGGGGCCATGGTGGTGGTCCAGCTGCCGCCGCACCAGAACAGTCTGTCGATCGGGTTGCCGAAGCTCGCAGAAACCGAGTCTGCGGCACAGGCGGCTTGAGCCACGATGCTAGATCCAAAGACGGACATGGGGTTGCCGTACATGGCAACGATAGGATCGTTCCACATCGGGTCGATCTCGGACATGTAGAGGATGTCGATGTCCGAGTAGGAGGTGGCGCACTTGGTGAACAGCTCCATCATCAGGACGATCGGGAAGCTGTAGGTATGAACGTGGTTGAAGCTCTGCTGTTCGAGGTCCGAGGTGGGATCGCCCGAGGTGCCCAGGTAGAGGTCGTCGGCAATGCCGATCTGCATGCCGCCCAGGACCGACGAGCAGCCGGGGGTCATAGTGGTCTCGTAAAGCTCACTAGGAAGCCACATGCCGACAGGAACCCCAATGGTTGGCAGCGCACCGGTCTCACAGACGCAGACCGCCCTGTCGGCTGCACCTGATGGCACGCGCGGCCGAGAGGACATTGCAAAGCCATTGGCATCCTGTCCGTTTGCCTGCTGCGAGCTTCGAAAAATGGTTATCCCTGAGATCCGCAGCGGAAAGATGCAGGACCAGCATACATTACTGACGATCCCCGAGCCGATGATGTTGCTAGCCGGGCATTGACCGAGGGCCATCGCCCCCGTTGCACTGACTGCCAAAGCCGCTCCTGAAGTGACCGCCATTCGTTTCAGAAAGTCGAGCATCAGTCATCCTCCAGTGTTCTGGTGCCGGCAGCGCGGCGGATGTCATGGGACAGAAGTGCGAGCAGCTGGCCATGAGGGAGCAGGGGCGTGTGGACGAAGGCCTGCCGGAGCCGGGGGATGCCATTGCCATCGGTGGGACAAAGGCCAAGGCTGATGGCGAGATCGGCCAGCCAATGATCGCAAACGAGCAGGGTATCGCCACAGGAACTGCACTGGCCGAGCTGGAACCAATCTTCCGGCGGAGCCTTCGGCCCTTTCGCGGCCAGACACGTCTGGCAGAAGTTGAAGCGGGGGCGCAGCCCGGTGCAGGGCACCTCGTGATAGCTGCGTCCGAACGCGGCCAGAGGGCCCAGGAAACGGCATAGCTCGTTGAACACCCGCTCACTCCGGTCACCGTCTGCGCTGCTCTTCGCCATCACCGCCCCCGCTCCCAATGCGCTTGGATCATTGCGTCAATTACCGCGATGGTGATGTTCGGCCCGTTCAGAGGCCGGCGCAGGCGCGGGTATCTCAGGTAGACAGTGTGCGGGTCGATCTTTGCGGTGGCGAAGCGGTGCAGCAGCTCATGATCGCGGCAATCGGCAACCTCGCCGCAAAGCGAGCAGCGCCCAAGTTCGCCCAGATCGGCATATGCTTTCGGCAGGTGCAGGCCGCTGGCCTTCAGGCAGCGCGGACAGAGGTTGTGCAGGCCGTCCGACGGCCGGCGGGGCGCTATGCCCATGTGCTGCAGGTGGCGCTCGACAGGCGAGGTTGGGCGGGTCATTTGAGTGCGACCTCTTGGCTGATGACTTCGACTGAACCCGCAAGGGTCTCGGGATAGATCTCGGTGGGGGTGTGCTGGACCTGGAAGCTCTGGCGGAACTGGTCGTTGAGCAAAAAGACTTGCATTCCGAAGCGTGTGACCATCGCCTGAAGCCCCTGCCATGGGTCCTGCCCCGGCATCGTACCCGGCAGCTCGGTGGCGATGATCAGGGCGCGGGCAACATGCGGCCGCGGCGCGCGAAGGGCCTCTTCCACGAAGGCCAACTCCTCGGGCCGGTTTGGATTGACCACAAAGATGCGCCGGTCGAAGGGGGCCACGTCCTTTGGCTGGAAGACCTCGCCTGCATGGGCGAGGACCTTGCCCTCGTGATCCTTGATCGCCTCGGCTGTCCGGAACATGAAGTGCAGCTGGCGTTTGCGATCGGCTGCCGCTGGCGTGACGGGCATGGCGTCGAGATCGCGCGCTGTCCGGTCCCAGAACCGGTTCTTCAGCACGTCCGGATCGCGGGTCAGCCGCGCGGCCACTTGCCGCGCCTCGCGCTCAGCGCGCACCCGAAGATCCTCTTCGGTGATCTCCACGACATTCGGATTGGTCAGATCATCGGTGCTGCCCTTCAGATATTGCTCATGGAGCCAGTCGGGATCGCTGAAGCCCTCAGCCCGGGCGATAATGCGGCCAAGGTCGATGCCGTCGCTCTGCCCTTCCTCGCGCGCCTGGTTCAGGTCTTCTAGGATGATCGTCGGCGCAAGCTGGGCTCCGGTAAGCGCGAACAGCTCGGGATCGAGGATGATGTTCATGTCCGCCGGTGCGGCCATTCGGTCAGCGCCCGTGAGGGAGGTTAGCTTGCTCAGCCACAGGCCGAACTGCGGAACTGTCATACCTTCGGGAATGCCTCGGAAGACGAAGCGGACATCTTTCCGGAGCCGGTAGCGGTCCAGCATCTCGGCAAGCGTGCTCTCGCCAAGATTGGCGCTGACCAAAATCGAGGCACGGATGCCATCGGGCAGCCGCGCGATGCCGGGAGCCGCCGCTAGCGTTTCGGCTGTCTCGGCCTCATCCGCGTCGACGCCAAGATCGTTCGCTACTTTGCGGAGTGTCTTGCCGGTCTCGGATGCGGCCTTTTGGCCGATCTCGGCGGCCAGGCTGCGGAACTCTTCTAGTTGGGCAGGTGCTGTGAACTCGCGCGCCTTAAGATCGAAGTCATGTTGGCGTGTCGGCGCCAGGTCTTCGGGCGTCAGGCGGATTTGTTGCGCCGACAGAGCGAGCGGGCTGAGTGCGGTTGCCAACAAGGCGGCGCGGCCAAGGGACTTCAGAAGGACCACAGGACCGACCCCACGATCTGACCCTCGCTGACCTGGCCGTAGTAACGCCCGTCATAGCTCATTGGGTTGTCGCCCATCAGGAACAGCTCGCCTGGGGAAATGGTTATTTGCCGGGTCAGATCTTCTTCGCTGATCCCGAGGGCGGGAGCCGCCTCCAGCGCCGTGCCGTGGGTCCAGTGTTCCTCGCCGCGCTTGAAGGCGATGCCCCTCGCGCTGATGTCGGCCACATCGCCCGGCTTGGCGACGGCGCGCTTGACCATCACCTGGCCCGGCCCCCAGAGAGCGTTGGCGGGGGTCTGGGCGTCGGTCAAGACAACCGCCACAAGATCGTTGCGCTCCACGTCGGCGGCACCCGGACGATCCCAGGTGTCGATGATGAAGATCCAGTCATCGAGGCACTTGTATTCCTGCGTATCGAGACCGATCACATAGCGCTGGCTGGCATAGGCATAGCCCATGCCGACAGCGGTGCAGACGGCGAAGACCTTGGCCCCCACCTTCCAGTTGAAGTCCTTGAGCGTCTTCTTCGGCTTTTTGTGCGTCATCATCCCCCTCACTGATCCTGCAGATTGTCGTTTTGGTCGGTCTGCCGCGCAGTCTGGGCGGCATGTTGCGCGGCGACGGTTTCGGCGCTCATCGGTGTCGTGCCTTCCGTGACCATGTCGGCCGCTGTCGGGTCTGCGGGTGCATCGATCAGGCCGACATCGCTGCCGACAGCCACGAACTCCTGCAGCTGGAGGATTACGCTTTGAGGGGCCTGCACCCCGTCGCCGTCGATCACGATCGCGCCGGAGTTCGCTGCCCGCGCCACCGCCTCATCAATGACGGCCAGTGGGTTGTGGCCGGCGGCGACATAGGGCGCCACCTGATCGGAGATCCCGGCTTTGTCATAGACCAGAACCCTCGCGCCCTCGGGGCTATCCCTCAGGGCGATGATCAAGGCACAGGTCCCAACTATGCAGCCGAGAATACCCATCCCGGCGGCGAAGGTAGCCTCAAAGCTGTCACGCGCCATGCTTAGCGCTCCTCGTAGCGAGTGGGGGTGGCTTCGGCCGTCAAGGTCTTCACGCCATTATCTTGGTCGAAAGCCTCGATCATTTCGCTGAAGGCCCGTGCCCGGATCATGGTCTCCGACACCAGGAGAACAGCAGCTAGGATGCCGACCACCGACCAGATGGCGGTTTCGGAAGATATGCGCGGCATCCGGATCATCCCCGCCCCCGTGCTTCGATGATCAGGTTGATCGCCTCCTTGGTGCTGTAGCCCTGCCGGGTCAGCTTCTTGATTTCAGACACGTCATCGGGGTGGGTCGAGTAAAGGAGAGCCCGGAACGGATCGACGACGAAGCGGCCGATGCCCATTCCCTCAGATGTCCGCACGAAGATCTCCGAAAAGCGCCCCTTCACGGTGCGGACAGTCTTCAGACGCTCGCAGAGGCCCTTGGAAAATTCGGGGTTGTCGCCGCTCGCCAGCTTGTCGAGTGTCGCCGGCTTCTGTTGCAGCATGACGGTCATGGCGCTGTTGGCGAGGATAGCCCGGCCCGTGGTGGTGTCGTGAAGATCCGTCAGGGCTTGGGTGACGATGCAGGCCGAGCCGTTGTATTTTCGGAAGCGCCGATAGCCCGCCTCGATGAACTTGGCGATCTGCGGCTCGGACATCAGATCCCACGCCTCGTCGATCAGCATGAGCTTCTTGGCATCGATCTCGCCCAGGTACATGCCGTTCTGGATCTGGTAGATCAGGAGCAGCAGCACTACTGTCTGAAGGTGCTTCTGGTTCTTCAGCTCCTCCAGCTCCAGCAGGACAAAGTTTGAGGTGAAGTCGATGTTCGACGGGCCGTTGAAGTAGCGCCCGAACTGCCCGGCTTTGCAGAATGCCCTGAGGCCGTAGCTGATGTCGGAGATCCGTTTCTCGCGGAACTCTTTGTCGGCCCCCTCGCCCTGCTCCTGTGCAGCCTGCAGGCAGGCATCCGCGATATGATCGATGCAGAGATCAGCCCCATGCAAATCATACTGTTCGCCCAGGATCTGGCGCAGAATGCTGGTCTGGAAGTCGCTCAGCCCGTCCTTGGGCGCGGCCATCGTGGATAGGAGGTGCAAGAGGATGTCCTGCACCTCCGCGAACTCCTCCGGCGTCTTTAGCGTCGAAAAGGGATTGAGGCAGATATTCGCGTTCTGGCCGAAGGCCATGAACTGACCGCCGAGACTTTCACATAGCTTGACATAGGAGCGGCCAACGTCGATGACCCAGACCCGCCCGCCAGTCGCCAGCATGGCCGAGATCAGCTCGTTGGAGAAGAACGACTTGCCTGCACCCGACTCGGCAGAGACGGTGAGGTTGTAGTTGGTGCCGCTGTCGAAGGGCGAGAAGCCCATCACCTGCCCGCCGCGGCCGACTAGGCTGATGAGCGGGGTTTTTGTCCCGCGCCACTCGAAGAAGACCGGCATGAACGTAGCGATTGCCAGCGTGTAGTTCATCCGGAGCCGCATCAGGTCGCGCTGATCGTTCTTCTCCGGGCCGAGCGGCAGGTTCGAGCGGATCATGTTAAAGGTGACGCCGGCGTCTTCCATGAACGCGAAGCCCACCTCGTTGAGATAGGTCCGGGTCGTGGTGCTGTGGCGCTCAGCCTCCTGGTCGCTGCCCGAGAACAGCAGAATGTTCAGCGAAAAGCGATGAACCTGCTCGCCCTCCCCCACCATGTCCATGAGATGCGACCAGTCTTCGTGCCGGTGGCGATACTCGGGCCGGATGCGGCCGAAGGGCCCATCAGCGTAGTTGCGGTAATACTGACGGTTGCGCTCCAGCCGGGGGCGCATTTCTGAGATGTCCTCGAACT
Organism: Paracoccus sp. T5; assembly: GCF_048538155.2. GTDB lineage: Bacteria > Pseudomonadota > Alphaproteobacteria > Rhodobacterales > Rhodobacteraceae > Paracoccus. Next base: position 116,560 of record NZ_JBLWIC020000003.1, on the reverse strand, counting down.
TCACCGTGGCCGAGATCATGTGGTTGCAGGGGATGCCGCGATCACCGGAGATCGGATCAACTGACAAGCGCTCGGCGATCCCGAAGTAGGACCGGTGCGGCAGCTTCTTGGGCGAAAGCGAGGTGATCCAGCTATCGCCGACGCGAACAGCTTTTTCCTTCACCGTCACCGTGGCGTCGTAGTCGAGGATCTGATCACGGATGAAGACGCTTTCGTCGACCGGATTGCGGCCCTGCCGCCAACTTGCGTCTTTCGAGCGGTTGAGGATCTGGGATAGTTGATAGGCCAGTTCGGTGTCATTCGCGACGCGAAGCTGCGAAAACCCGATCGTGTTCAGGATTTCCAAGATCTCGCGCTTGATCTTCTGGACGAGCAGCAGCTCCTCCTCATTCGGGAGCATCTCCTTCGTGGGCATCTTGAAGCTGATCAGCAGGGTCGAGTTGCGCACCGCGAGCCCCTGCGCGCCGCCTGACGCGCCGCGTCGGATGAAATCGACGGTCTTGGCCGTCGCCTCCGCGATCAGCGGGTCCTTGTCGCCTTCTCTGGCCTTCAGCATTGCGACTACGTGATCAGACACGTCATCGAGGACCAGCAGGTTGAGTTGCAGGTAGGAATGCTTGGGGTATTCGTACTTCAGGAGCTGAGCGAACCGCTTGGCAATGGTGCTGTCGAAGCTGGAGAGCGGCAGCGCCGAGATCGTGAAGCCGACATAGTTGCCGTCCAGCACGAAGGTCTGGCTGGTATCGTCATAGGCTAGCCAGGGGAGGTATTCGGACACGCGGGTATAAGGCTTGAAATCGAACATGGACGGCCTCGGAGGATGCGGAGGGGAAGCGACGGGCCGGAGGCCCGTCAGTTCGTGGCGAGGAAGGTCTTGAGGTTCGGGGGCATGCCGCGCGAGATCCCGCCCTCGGCGCCGATGATGTAGGGCACGCCGGTTACGCCGAGCATCTGTGACAGGATGGTGCGCTGCAGAACCGGCTGCACATCGCAGTTCTCGGGCATCTGCTGGGCCATCATCCAACGGTGGTCCTTGGTCAGAAGCGCATTGATGGCGCGGTCCCGGTCAGGAGCGCAGTGCAGGGCGTTCACTGCCTTGGTCGAGTTGTCACCTAGGAACGGCACGGCCATGATAGTGAAGGTGTAGTCCTGCGCGAGGGACGGATCAGCGATCATCTCGTCAAAGAGCTGGCCGCAATAGGGGCAGAACGGATCGACAAAGACTGTGACCTTCTTAGGTCCGCTGCCGAAGTAGAACGGGTCGATGTCCTCGTCCTTCAGGCCCAACTTCCCCAGGTCCACGTTCTTCATGGACTCGCGAAGATCATCCATCGTCTGGATGGTGTCGCCGGTCCAGGTGTCGAAGATCACGCCGCGCATGACGAAGCGGCCGTTCTGGCTCATGTAGGCCACGCCTTCGCGGCCGTGGAACGACACCGCATGGGTGAAGGGCGAGACAAGCTCCTGCGTCTCGCGGATCTGGTCTTTCGGCGTCTCAGCGGGAACGTCAGGGTTCGTGAGATCGGAAATGTAGGGGAAGTCTCCCTGTCCCTGTCCCTGTCCCTGTCCCTGTCCCTGTCCCTGCGCGAGTGCGCCACCCGCGCCCAACAAGGTCGTGAGGGCAAAAGAGGCCATTAGCGTTTTCGCTTTCATCGTCTCGCACCTGTGCTAGAAAAATGGGGCTACGAGCTTTGCCCGTAGCCCCGCACCGCCCCGTCATGTCGCCAAACCGTGGGGGGCGTCAGTCGTGGAGTGAGCCGTCTCTGGACGGCTCACCTTCAGCCGGGCTGGCCGTTCACGATCATCGGGACTTCAACAGCAGCCGGAGCTTCGATCACGGCAGTTTCGCCCGAGATGGTGGCAGCGAGGATGTTGTCGAGGATCGTCGGCGTGATGATCAAGCCGAAGGCGACGGCGATCGAGACGCCGCAGGCCATCAGGTTCTGGCGGGCGATGCCCATGAAGAGGCCGACCAGCAGGAAGGCGATTGCCAGGGCGCGGCCGAAGTAGCCGTTGATCCATTCCGTCAGCATCGTGTAGGCGTCCTGGAACTCGGCGCCGGTGGTGCCGGCATGAGCCATGGGCACCATCCCCACCGCGATCAGCGCAGCCAAGCCAGCGAGTTTCTTCTGCTTGTTGAATTTCGTGAACATCGGATAGTCCCTCTCTCGTATGGTGGCCGGCCGATCATTCGGGCCGCCGGCCGGTTAAACGCCGTCAATCTTCCAGAAAGACGTGGCCCGAATTCTGCAAAACCCCGTTCGGATCGCGCATAGGCGCGACCCAGACCCGCATCACGTCCTCGCGCTGAAGCGCGTTGTGGGACGGAGGCGGCGAGGCAGGTCCATCGGTCAGCTGCATCGCCTCGCGGACGCTCATGCAGCTTTCGGGGTCGCGGTCGCAATTTCCCTCGCTCTGGCCCGGCACCATGTTGGCGCTCGAGCAGGCTCCGAGGCTGAGAACAGCGAGGGTGAGGACGAGTTTCCGCATGGCTTACCCCTTGAATTTGACTGTCAGCATTTCGGTCAGCACCACATCGACCCACCGACCGTTGGGGATTTCGATGACCGGAAAGGTCTGTTCTGCGAGGTCGAGGTAGTATTCGGTCAGAAGATCGAATCCTTCCGACGCCCCCGTGATGGCACCACTCCCGCCCCCGGCCCCGCCCGTGCCCCCGCCGAGGAACACGCTCTCGGCAGACTGGTCCTTCATTGAGGACAGAAGCCCCTGTGCGAGCGCCGCACCGGCCGCGCTGGCAAGCACCCGGCCCGAGCGGCTGACGAGGGTGCCGCGGACGCCATTTTTGCCGTCCTCGCCCGTGACGAAGAACTTTACCTTGCCTTCGACGGCGGTGTTGTCGGCCAGAACGCAGCTGACGGTTTCCCCGCGAATATTGACGCGCTCGGAGGCAAGATCGCCATAGGCCGATCCTAGCAGGTGACACTCCTTCACATCTGCCCAAGCATGGTTGGGCATGATGGCTTCCTTCTTGATCCGCATCAGCACGGGCACAGGTTGTGACTGCGCCCGTGCGCCGGTCGGAGCATCCAATCCAGTCAGGAGCATCGCCGTCATGATCGAGCCTGCCGGTATGTTCACGTCCGGCACGTTCACGAGCGGTTCGACTTCGGCGTCCTCCACTTCGGCGGGCACGGCCTCGGACTGGTAAACCGCGATCCGGGGTGCGGGCATCGCCGCAACATTCGACGCCTGCTGCTGCACGATAGGTTCGGGCTGGGTATAAATGGATTCACGGCGTTCGCGTTCGAGCCGGTCCCGCTCGCGCCTCAGTCGCGCCTCTTCCGCTTCCAGGTCCCGCTGCGCCCTCTGGACGTCCAGCTGGTCAGCAATCTGGTTGATCCGGCCTTGTGTCTCCGCCGTGTTGATGGAGACAGGATCACCGTCCTTTGGATTGGCTGCCACGACGGGGGAGGCCGTGGCATTGTCGATAGCCTCCTGCATACGCCGGGCGCGCGTCGCGTTGTCCGCCTGCATCCGCTCGATGAGCTTGGACAGTTCCGTGACCTGCTGCTGCATCTGGCGAATGTCGGTCCGCTGTTCGGAAGACGAGGCTTCTCGGCCCGCCTCAAGATCCGTCAGGCGCCGCGACAGGCCTTCCAGCGAAACGCTGCGCGTGTCGACATTGCCGGTCAGCGAGATGGCCTCGGGTTCCTTGATCTTGGGGGCAGCTTCGGTCTGCATCGTGGCGACATAGACGGCCAGCGCACCGGCAAGACCAAGGCCGCCATAGATCATCGTCTTCTTGGCCTTCGGGGAAAGCGGCTGTTTCTCGGTCGCCATCAGTTGCCCCCCTTGCGCGCGGCCTGGATTGCCGCATTCGGGCGGCGGATCATCACGTAGAAGTCGGCTGGATGGTTGGGCCCGATCTGAGTACGGGGCGCAAATGCCGCGGCGAGGGTTTGCGGATGACGCGCACACCACTGCTCGTTCAGTTCGGTAGTTTTGCTGGCCTCGGCCATGCCGCGCACGATGATGTATTCATTCGACGCGATGCCGGCGCCCTGCCGGAAGCTGAAGCGCACACCGGCATGGGAGCAGAACGCCGCTGCCTCGAAGCCTTCCAGCGAGATGTTGACAAAACCAGCCGGCAGCTTGCCCTGGGAGAAGTCCTGCACCATGTGCGCAACCGTATTGGTCGCAGCGCGCGGTTCAGGCTCGCGGCGGACGCCCGCGGAGTTGGCTTTCGGGCCGCTTTCGGCCGCAGGTTTGCGCGGCGCGTTGTTCGCCTTGACCGTCGCGGCATGCTGTTGGACTTCTCGCATGGCCGTTGACGGCAGCGTGACGCGCACCTGGCGGGGCGCAATGCGCTGCGGCACGAGGCTCACGACGATAGCCGGGTCGGGATAACCCTTCTCGTGGATGAAGAGGGTGACAGGCTGCGTTACCGCAACATAGACGAAGTTCTGGTCGAACTCGATCGTCATGGCATCGGCCGCCGCGGCAGAGCGCACCATTGGGTCGTTAAAGGGTGTCTCGATCCGGTTCAGGTGACCCATTGCCATCGGCATGATCTCCGCGCGGCCAGGAATGGAAGCCACCACGGGAGGAAGGATGAAGTTCTCCTCGACAATCTCAGAAGTTTCCTCGCCGGCCGTCGCGTTGGCGCCCTCTTTTGCCCTGACGGCACTGCCTGAGCCATCAGCCGCGGCCGGCGGCTCGCCGCTCCGGTTTGCTGTGGCGCCTGCGATCGCCGCACCCGTGGCTTCGCGATCATCCTGACCTTCAGAACCTGTGACCGCTTCGGTGACGGACTCCACTAGAGAAAGCCCCTCCCGTGGATCCACCCCATCTGCATCGGCTGTTGCCGGCGCCGCACCGGGATCAACCGTCAAGGTCCGCATTCCCCCGTCCGGCAAGGTATAGACCTGGCCGAAGGTCTCGGGGTCATTGGGCAGCGGCATCCGTTCGCAGCGGTTGAACTCGAAGTCCACGCTCCAGTCCTTGCAGTCTGAACCACCTGCCTCGCCCTCGTATCCCGAGGATCGGATGCGCTCGCCGTCCTGCGCTACCGCAGGCGCGGCGACGACAAGGGTGGCGATGGCGGTGTGGAGCAGGAAATCGCGGATCATCCTTCACCCGCCTCTGCAGCGGCAGCAGCTTCTTTCGCGCGCTTTTCCATTTCTTGATCACGCGTTTCGGCCGTCATGGGCTTGCCCGCGTAGATCGCGTAGCTGTCGAGGTAGATCCGCAGCCGTTCGGTCGTGAAGCCCAGCTCGTAGGTCATTTGCTTGTCGATGGGACGCCGGATGCCCGGCCCGCCGATGCTTTGAGTGCCAGTCACGAAGAAACGGTTCAGCTCGGGGTCGTAGATGACCTCTCGCGGGCTGAAGGTCACAATAGCATTGTCCCTGACAATGTTCTGGATCTCGACATTAACCGTGGACACAAGTTTACGGTACAGCGCAGGGGTCGCGATGCGCTCCAGTTCGCCACGAACAAAGGCTGCGTTGCCCGGAGTGATATTGCCCGCCAGCATGGCGACCGACCAGGCCCACTGTTGGTAGTAGTCCTTGTTCGCACGACCATTGATGAACTCGATGGTCTCGTGCTGGAAGGGAGGCACCAGGATTACCGCTTCATCGCGCGTTGCGAGGTTGAACTGCATCCAGCACATGCTGATCAGCAGCGCACCCCCGCCCACCTTCAGGAGCGTGTTGTCAAAGCTGATCTGGCGGAAAGTCTTTGCGGCCTTTTGCTTCTTCACGCGCGGAACTCCCGGTCAAGGCCGTGAGGCGTCGCGCGGCCCGACATGATCGGCAAGCCGAGGAAGTAGCTGCGGTGACGCAGGTAACCGTCAGGCTTCTTGTCAGAGAACTTATTGATGAAGGAGCCAAGAAAAAGGCCCAAGGCACCGCAGATGAACGGGCTGCCAATGATGACGCCGACGATCGTGAAGCTGATGAAAGAGAATATTTGGCTGGCATTGAAGACCAGTGCCAGCGCAGGCGCATCAAGTGTCTGCGGAACTCGTATCTCGTCCATGCGTAGCGGCCCGTTCGGGGCTCAGCGCTGCAAGGAGTTTCTGTCGCTCTTGTTCCAGATGGGGATCGTTCCTGATCGACTGATCGAGACGATACGCGTTGATCAGATTGTCCTTCACCTTCTGGACAGGTCCATCCGCAGGGTAAAGGCCGATCATCGCTACTCTGGGGTTCAGGATGGCGAGGAAGTCCTCGACCGCCGACAGCTTGGCCCACCGGCGAAACCGGTTGGAGTTGTGCTGCACGACCATCCCGATCGCTTGTCCGTCACCGAAAGAAAGACCGAGCAGATAACTGTCACTGCCCGCCTCGTCGTCGATCCGGATCACATGCGCGACGTAAACTCCTTCCAGTCCGAGGTGTCCAATGTTTCTGGTCGTCGTGGAGAGCATGGCGCGATCCGATGTCGGTGAGCTTCAGGAATGTTCCAGCGCTAACCGGCAGGACCGTCGTTTACAAGCTTCCACTTGAGCTTTGCTTACCACGAACCGCCTGCTGGTCAATATCAATAACGGGTTGCTAAGGGATTTTTTAACGTAAAACCGCATAACAGCCGGTTAATGATGGGATCACGCGATTTTGGGCATGGAGAAGGCCCAGAAGAGCATGCCCCCCACGCAGCCGACGATGCTGGCCAGCAGGAGCGCCGGATGAATGGCAAAAGGCAGGGTCCAGATCAGGAAGGTGACTGGAAAGGCGTAGCTTAGTGTCGAGCGTGCCCAGAGGTTCATCAGGATTGGCGTATCCCCGAACTCGTACCGCTTGCGATGCCGGATCACGGTCGCATGCATCGCGATGGCGACCAGTAGGAAGACCAGGTAGCCGAGGGTAGAAAGAAAGAAGCTGAAGCGATGGCAGAGCAGCAGCAGGTAGTCGAAGAGGTTGTCAAATATTCTGCCTGCCGCGGTCGTCTTGCGCAGGACCTGCCCCGCCAAATCGTCGGGATTGTCTTCAAGGCTGGCATAGGCCACGCGCTCGATGCCGCTGTCCACGAACATGGTGTTGTAGAGGCTGTCGCCCGTGAAGCGGGTCGCCGTTGCAGCCTCAACGCTGATGGTTTGCTCGAAGTAGTGCTTTTCCTTCTGTAGCACTGGGAAGAACGGTTGCTCCCAAAGGAAGGAGTAGGCCAGCGTGACAAGCGCGAGATTGACCAGCATGGTCAGTGCGACGAAAAACAGCACCTGCGTCGGAAAGAGCTTGTCGTAGCTGGACTGCATGTCAGCCATCAGGCGGCCCTGGCTCCCAAGCCGTCGTCACCGCGGCTGAGGATCACGCCCTTGGCGGAGATCCCCCGCATCTTCAGGGCCAAGGCAATTGTGGCGATCAGCCGAAAATGCGGGTGGTGCCGCGCTCCGTCGCAGCAGAGCGCATGGGTGACGTCGCGCCGCGCCATTGGAATCGACTTTCCTAGCACGGCAATGGCATCGGTGCCGATTGTGTTCTCAATCGCATATTGCAGGCCGGTGCGCTCGTCGAATGAGACAAAGCTCGCCGTCCGCGCGTCATCAAGCAGTTTCTCGGTAGAGCATCCGGCGTCCCTGGCAGCCCGCATCAGATCGCATGTCAGATTGACGATTGCGCTGACGCGGCTGGAGCCGTCGCTGATTGCGATGTGGAAGGTGATAGGGTGCCGGTTAAGGCTACCGGCATAGCTCCGGTAGCCGCCCTTGCCCAATAACTCTTTGACTGCAGGTAGCGCTGGCTGCATTTCAAGCTCACCATGTGGATCTGGTTGGACTAATTCGTAAACAGAACGCAGGCGCACGTTCAACAACAATAACGCGCTGTAGTGCCGAAACCACTAACAGCGCGGCAAGTTTGTTTTCGCCCCGATCGAGGCGCTTATCGACTGTCGGTTAATCTAGCTGGAGCATAGAGATGAGGCTTCGTCATCAGGGTGCCGCAGAGGATCACTCCAGGGAAGCGGCCTCTCAGCTTCCTCCAAGGATGCAGTGTAGGGATCGGGCTTGATCTCGGGCTTAGGGTCCTCCGGACGAAACGCTGGCAACACGTCGATCCAGCGCACTAATGGCAGGAAGCTACGTTTCACAGGTCGAGGACTATCCACACGGTCGGCGTCCGCCTGAGGCTCGACGATCTGCGGACGGTCGAACTCCACAGCCCGGCGAATGTCATCGAGATTGCTGTCCCGCGTGAGAGGATCATCTGGCGTCGTTGCACCGAAGTGGGCTGCTTCCGCCATGTGGCTGCTCTCGTCCGGGGCAATGAGGATCGGCAGCCTGCCCTTGATCAGGTTGCCCCGGGCGGTAATGGCAAAATATTCGAGGTCCGAGAGATCGCCGAAGGTCTGCGGTGCCACAATTGGCAGGCGCTCCTCCATCAGCCTCTCCCCGTGGTTCACGGCAAAGGCGCCCGTGTGGGACTTGTCCCCCATGGATGAGGCGGTGGTCTTCATCACATACTGGATCGGCACCTCGGGCAGACGGTCAGAGAGAGCCTTCTGGGTTTCGGGATCGATGGTCCGCAGCATGATGGTGCTGTTCATGTTCCCGATCAACATTCCCGCCATGGCCGCCGATCCGGTGCGTGCCTCATAATCGGCCAAGGTCTGGGTCGCGACGAACATCCGCACCCCTGCCCCGCGGCTCTTGTTCAGAAGCTGGATCAGCTGCTCGTTTGCTACTTCCGAGGCTTCGTCCACGATGATGTTGATGAAGCCCTTGTCACGGCCGAAGTTGTATTTCTTGCCGATCAGCGAGGCGATGTCGGCCATGATCATCTGCCCGATAGCGCGGCCGACATCGGGATCCGAGAGCGTGTCGAGGCCGATGTAGCAGGCACCGCGGGTGTCGATGACTTGCTTGAGCGAAATCACCCTGCCGGACTTCGGCATGCGTCCCGCTTCCACGTCGGGAGAAAACAGGGTCGCCAGAGGGCCGGAGCAGAGCTTGCCTACGACAGGCACGAGAGATGCGACCATCTTTTTGAAGTGGTCACGATCATGGAGCAGCAGTGAGATAAGGTTGTTCATCTCGGCGCTGTCGAGCGCTTTGTCCCGCGCACTGATCTCCTGGTAGTAGAGCGCCCCAAGTTCGGCCTTGCGGTCATCGTTCGGCTTGCGGCCGGCGCTCATTGCGGTCCGCATCTCGCCGAGAAGTCCGTTGTCATAGGCCCAGCCTTCGAGCGCCCTGAGGCACAAAGGTGCGAAGCCCTCTGACAAGGCGCGCTGAACATCCATGATGGTCGGGTTGGTTTTCGACATCTCCACCGCATAGAAGATACCGTTGAGGGCATTCTGCGAGAACGACTTAAAGACGTCGCCGGTGGGAGAGGACGGGATAACGGCGGAAAGGCGCGATGCCAATTCCGAACTACGCTGGCGCGAGGCCAGCGGATTGATCGCAGCGCTTTCCTCAATGTAGCCCGGGTGGAAGAAGGTGAAGTCGCGCCCCCGGCCGAGGCGCGAGTAGACAGCTTCAATGTTGTTCTTCAGCTCCTGGTCACCTTTGGGATCAATAACGATCAGCGGCTCACCTCGCAGCGCGCATTGGGTGGCAATGAGGTCGATGAGGCGGGTCTTCCCGGTGCCGGTGGAGCCGATGATATGGACATGGCCCTTGCTCTCGTCGTCGGCAAAGAAGATCCGATCCTCCTGCGCAATACCCACGCCATGCAGGAATGTGGCCCCCTGCCGCCTGGCCTTGATCGACGCCAGCAGCTCGTGGTCCCGGTAGAGGTCGGCCACATGCTGTGCATGGCCAATGGTCCACTCGAAGCCCCTGCCAAGGAACAGACTGTCAGGCCGGGTCTGCTCCGCGATTTCTTCAAGTGTCAGAAAGTTGCGCTCTTGCCGCTGAAGCTTCTGCAGCCGCTCGAACCTCTTGCGGGCGAAGAACGCCTGATACGCGGCGATGGCAAAGAAGCCGCCGGTCATGATGGCCGTGAGCTGCAACGGGAACTGCATGTAAAAGCTCAGCATAAGCGCGCAAAGCATACCGCAGATCGACCAGTTTAGCGCCAGCATCAGCTCGTAGTTGGGCCGATAGTCGGTGTCATAGGTCAGCTTCATGCTGCACCCCCCTGCCCTTCCATTTGAACGACTTCTTCAAGATGAGCGCAGATCTCCGGGCGGAACCGGAACAGCTGTTTGCCGTCTGCGTCCTTGCTCAGCTCAAACAGCGTCTCGAACTGCGGATGCTCGCTGGTGATCTTCTCGCGCTGCCAGAACGGGCCAAGGATCTTGCCCTTCAGCCCCGCATTGTTCAGCGCCGCGAAAAGGCTGTCTCGAAGGCCAAGATCGAGCGACAAGCACTTGAAGGCAAAGTGCCCGCTCTGCGTTTGCACCGCCGTTGCTGAAGTCTGTGGGTTGTCATGGAGGTAAAGCCAGATCGCGGACCACGCCCTGCAATATGCTGCATCGGCAGGAACATCGTTCAGGTCTTGAAGGTCTGCGAACAGCTGAAGCCAGAGCGGCGCCTGAGGGTCAACCAAGGGTGGGCGAAGATCGACCTTTCCGCTGCCGGCAAGCTGCCCGAGGGAAGCCAGCTTGCTGAGCTTCGTTTTCTTGTCGGACGGTAAGACCGGCTCTGGTGGGGGTGCGGGCGCGACCGGGGCGCGATGAAGCGTTTCCTCGAACTGCTTGTCGAGGCCGAGGTCGCTGTAGTCCACGGGCTTTCTTGCCTTCTCTCGCTTAAAGTCCGCCATGAAGGAGGGGTCGTTGCGCAGACTTTGATCTGCGGGCTCCAGCTCGCCCTTCTCGATGGTCGCGGCCAGTACCGCCATTGACCGCGGCTGTGGATCTTCGTGGAAGGCCAGCGTCGGGGCATCCAGAGCCGACTTGGCAGGCACCCGCACCTTGATCGCAATGACGTTCAGCGAGATCAGCGCGTCCTCCGGCGTATTGGCGTTGATCGCGATCGTCTCCACCTGCCTGGCCGAGAAGCGCACCGTTGCGCGTGAGGCGGGGATGCAGTCGGCCATGTTCTCCGGCGCGATCTGCTCGGGCAGAAGCGTTTCGACAGTCCGGTTCATAATCGACGCCGTTTCCAACGCGTTGAAGATATGTTCCGTTATCCTGTGAGTAGACATCGACACCCCCAGCATCGGACGCGACAGGATGTACTGCTCCAGCTGCGCGACGGTTGTCTCGCTCACCACGAAGAATGGCAGCCCGTAGAACCTCAGCGAGTTGTCCGAGCGGTGTTGCACATGGGCATAGATGAACGGCGAGGTCGGCAGGTTCCACGGCATCTCTGCCGCGAACTCTGCAAAGCGGCGCATGATCAGCGACGTCATCCCGATCGAGCCGGGCTTGCGCCGTGGGTCCAGCGACTGTGAAACGTTGATGTGGTCGGCGTCCTGCACCACGCCGAAGATCGGTGTCCTAGACGCGGATCCGGGGTTCCTGATAAAGTCTTCGAACTGCTGCCGGATCACCGGGTTCGAGTAGTAGATGTAGGCCAGGAGCGGGCGTGGTACCAAGGCCAGGATATAGCGCTGAGTGTAGTCTTCGGACGGCAGCAGGTCCTTGCCGTCATAATCGATGTAGTAGCTGCGGACCCGCGTGATCTTCGCCCAGCCTGCAAATCCCTGCACAGAGGGCTCCCAGGCCGTCGAATAGGTCGGCGCCGAGGTGGAGCGGAACTTCCCTTCCCCCTGAGGATCGGGATGAACCGCAAAGGCATGAACGCGGCCGATGGTGTTTACCTTGCCAATGTCGTGGAGAAGGCCGCCGATAAAGGCGATCAGCTGCCAGGCGAGGTTGTCGGCGTCCCGGTTCCGAGGTGCAGAGGAATACGTGACATTGCGAGACGCGCTCATGTTTAGCGCGCCAAGCCCCACCGAGAGCGAGTGCGTGAAGAGCCCTCCCCGGCCGGTGTGGTGGTGCGCGCGAGACGCCGGCAGCGGCCCCATCCAGTGCGCGACCCGGCGGATCATCTCAACAATGATCGCGTCGAAGTCCTCGATGAACTTTTTGTCGGTAAAAGTGTCAAGGATCTGGCTGATGATCTGGCGGTTTGCGTCCATCAGCGCATTGGTGTCGACGACCTCAATCCCCTCACGGTCGGGATGGAGAATGTCGGGCGGGACATTGCCACTCCTCTCCTCCTGCAGCCAATGCCGCGCTTGCTGAAGGTGATCAGTTGGAGCAGTTGCTGGGGGAGAAACGGGCGGGTGCTTTATGGACGTGGCCCCCTGCCTTGCGTGCGGTGCCCTGAAAAGCGAGCCGAGAAACGAGCGCATCTTAACTCCTCTTCGCTTGGTCTAGCTGCCTGAGCGCTGACTGGATCGCCCGCCAGTTCGTGGTTCTTTGCCGCAGTTCCCCTGCCCTCTTTTCGATCTCGATGAGCCGTTCAATCAGTTGGCTGTCCTCAAACGCTTTGAAGATCCGCACCGGATAGAGGTTGTGTCTTCGGCCCGGAACCTCGGTTGCAAAGCGCCGAAGATGGGCTGCGTTCTGGCCCCTGATGATGGGATAACGAACCCAAACCAGTGTCGGACCAAGTTGATTTTGGCGCACCTTGCACGACAGCGCCAACGGGGGACGGCGCATTTTGTTCTCCTTGAAGTCGGCCTTAATCAGATCATGGCACTCCGTCACCAGCGCCTTCGCTTCGTCAACAAGCTCAATGTGAACATCCTCAAAGTGCTCCGAAAGATGCGCGATGCAGCTCCGCTCGGCGGTCATCGCGCGCAGGCTGTCCTCGCGGTTCACCACGCTTGATTGGATCATTATGTCCCTCAATCCACCTCTCATGCCCGGCGATGATCACAGAGAAAATCCATGCGATCAGTCGGCTCTGCCCACCACCGACACGCCGAAAGCGCTTGTAACACTAACGGGCTATATACGCTTCTGACATGATAGAATTGGCAACGCCAGAAAATTTGTAGTGCGCGACCGGGATGGTTAGAAGCGGTCAATCGGAACTGCCAAAGCCGACAGACGGCCGCCCCTGAGGGCATCCGAGCGACCAAACCCGACCAAACAAAAACCGCCAAACCTATCGCACGAACAGCAAATTTTGGGGTGGCGTTTGCGTACAGCCCTTGACCATGGGCTGGTAATGCGTCGAGGCCTGTACCTTCTAGGACAATTAAGCGTCTGGCACTGCACCTGAATTTTCACTAAGTTGATTTTCTGCGGCGGTTTTGGCGGCGCTCGCGAAGCAGCAGCCGCCACGGCCCACTTGAAGGATCCGACTGATCCTTCCACCTCGCAATTATGCCAGAGAGCGCCGCAGCGGCCCGTGGAAGGGCGCTTGTGTCAACCGGCTACCTTGCCTCATTTTTAATCGAGAAGGCCCTCCAGCGGCTCTCTCACGAGCTCTGTGGCGCTTTGCGGAGGACACGCTCGGCATGCTGTTCATCTTGAGAGGCTGCGGCCAGGGTTTGAGCATGTTTAAGCCTGTCTGCCTCCTTGAGGCGGAGTGGGATGTATTTGGCAGGGGCGGGAGCGTCATCCTTGTCTCGGCGACCTCCACATATCCCGCTCGTATTGTGTCATGAACATCATCACCCACTTTGAGGCTGGACATGCTGACACCGCTGGCAGCCGCGACATTGCGGGCAGTGCTGACGCTGCTGACACCGCTGACACTGCTTGCGCTAATGACGCGTTCGACAGTGCTGACAATGCGGGCAGAGATGACGTCGCTGACGCTGCGGGCGCCCGCGACGCTGCGGGCACTGCTGACGATGCTGACACCTGTGACGCTGCTGACACCTGTGACGCTGCCGACACGCTCGACACCGCTGACACCGCCAACATCGCTGGCGCTGTTGATAAGTTCGACACCGCTGACGCTGCTGACACTAATGACGCTGCTGACACAGTTTGCGCTGCTGACGACGCTTACACTGCTGACGCTGCTGACGATGCGGGCAAGTTCGACACCATTGACACTCTCGACACTGCTGACGCTACTGACGCTGCAGGCAGTGCTGACGCCGCTTGCACTGCTGACATTGCTGACGATGCGGGCGCGCTCGACACCATTGACACTGTCGACACTGCTGACGCTACTGACACTGCAGGCAGTGCTGACGGCACTTGCACTGTTTAGGTAGCGTGTGATCTAATCAGTTGCGGCGACAAATCATAAGAACAGCGCGATCGAGTGGACACATGATAATTTCCTTGTACAGCACCAAGGGAGGGGTCGGTAAAAGTACCACCATCCTCTCCATCGTAAATGCAATAGCCTCTGCCAACCGAGGCTCAGAAAGTCCTGAGAGCGTTTGCGTCATTGACGCGGACCACAAACAGGGGTCGTTGGCTGGGTTCTTCGATGAGCGCCGGAAGCGTGGACTTCCGGATCATTCGATCGAATGTAGAGTGATCGAGCCTAGCGATGACACCCCTGAGCTACTTTACGAACTTGGGGAGAAATACGATCACGTCATAATCGACCTACCGGGGCAACATGCCAACTACGTTGTGCTAAGTGCCTTGCAAGCCGATCTTGTGCTCATGCCAGCAGCAATGACCCTTGTGGAAGTTAATCCTGTTCGTCTGGCAATGAAGAATATGATGCAGATCATTCGGGAGCACAGCCTGCCGACGAAAGTTGGCTTTGTCGTATCGCGTGGCGCTCGGATCTACCAATTCGAAGGTCGGACGGCAAAAGGCATCCTGAGGAGCGTCCAGAGGGCGCGTTTTCCAATCCTGAAGACGCCCTTGTCCAACCAGGGAACAGCAATGACTGATGCCTGGGCCACTGGACATTACCACTTCGAGCTTATCGAGCTTGATCCAAAAGCTAAGTCATCCGTGAATGCTCACGAAGACGCTGTGATGTTCTGGGATGACTGTAAGACCTATAATATCGTTGAAATGCCTGCAGAAGATGATGAAGAAAGCGAGGTAACCGATGCCACGGCCGGAGCTTGATGTTGATTTATCGTTGGACGATGCCCGTAAGCGCCGAACAACTCTGACTGTCGCTGACATCGAGCGGGTAACTGGCGATCCAACGCCAAAACCGCCGCAAGCCACGCTTCCGACTCCTCAATCTGAGCCTGCCAGCGACGTACCGGAGGCACAGAGGACACAAAGAAAGCCAAAGGTTGCGAAAAAAGCCGGTGGCATAAACAAGACGGTGTCCTTCCGCCTGAATGCTGATGCCCGTGAAGAACTGGAACGGGTGGCTCGACTGCATTCGCAGCCTGCGGGTTTCGTAATCAAGAAGCTGATCGACCAGTGGCTGGCAAAGAGCCAAGAGAAGCGTGAAGAGATCCTGACCAAGTAAAGTTCAGTTTCCGTTGAAGCTCATGACTCGAATGACCGGCGAGGACCTGATGTCCTGCCGGTCGTTTTCGTTCGAGACGAAGACGATCTCTGGCAGGGCAGGGGAGGCGGGCGCAGCGTCGTCGTCATGCAGCGGAAGATCGCCCGCGCGGATCTTCTGATCCAAGTCCCGCAGGAAGGCCATGTAATCGCGTAGCTCAACCTGGTGCCGGTTGCCGGCGATGCCACGATACCGGGAAAACCCCTTGTCCTTTCCGTAGGGCGCCGGGAAAGCGGCCCATTCTCCAGCCAACTCGAAGCCGAAATCCTCAACTGTCATCCGACCTGCCTTGAACTCCTGCCAGCCGCGGCCCATCAGAAGTGCCAAGCCTAGCATGTCCTGCGTCTTCTGGTCGAAAGGCGTGTTGCAGGGGAGGTTGACCCGGTTCAGGAGCGACCGATAAGTGCCGCCGACGATCTGGAAGAGGCCGATGGCCGTGGAGGCTTGCCGGCGAGCAGCGGCGATCTGCCAGTCGCGGACCTCGCAGACCGTCATGTCGGTAGGCCGCGAGGGTAGGGGGGTCCGGTTGCCGTGCCACACCGCGTTATAGCCGTTTTTGCCTGCCTCAAACCGGCGGATATAGCTGATGATCAAGTCCTCGGCCGAGCCGGGCGTGAAGGTCGTCGGCAGGAGTGATTGCAGGACATCTGCCTCGGGAACGTCATCGTCCCGGGTGAAGCTGTATATCTTCATCGGCGGCAGGCGCTCGTCCAGCGCAGCATAGATCTCGATCATCTCTACGGGGGTTTCAGCCAACACGACGGCCTTATGGGGATCGGCTGCCGGTTCGGTGGCATAAAGAGCAGACGCCCGCTGGATCTCCGACGCCAGGTCGGCCGGTGCATCGCCAAGGTCGGTGGCATGTGCGGTCGTGACAGCAAGAATAGTCAGCAAGGTCGGAACAGCACTCTTCATCTAGCAACCCATCATTAACCGGCAGTTTTCTGGTTTGCTAACATGGTCCCATGTGATGGGATAGCCGACAATACTTGTTCATCAATAAAAAAACGGGCATGTGCAATGCACAGCCCGTTAAATAGTAGTTTCGGCGGATCCCGGAAAAGGCGAGTTCTCCGGTCCCTGCGGAAGCGGTAGGCCCCCGGAGGGGCTCGCCGATCAGACGTGTCGCTTCACCAGTTCCATGATCGCCCTGGGAAGTTCGGAAGCGGTCTGGATCAGGATTGCATCGTCAAAAATTTCCGCGGGGAAGGTCTTCTGACCGATCACCACGCCATAGACTTCAACCCCCATCTGCTTCAGCCAAAGCCTCGCTGTTGAAGCCTGGGCTTCATTGTCGGGCTTCCCGTCCGTCATCACGAACAGGATCTTCCGTTCCTTGTCGGACAGGAAGAAGTTGAAGGCGCTGGCGCGATAGGCTGCGCCAAGAGGCGTGCCGCCCTTTGCCCGAGGCCATCCCTTGAGGCACAGCGAGACTGGCCTGTCGAACGGCTTGAGCAAGGGTGCCAGATCCCGACCAAGATTGGAGTCAGCCGGGAAATGGGAGATTGCAGTTTCGACCAGCGGATACTGTTCGAGCGCTGATGCCAGCGCGAGCGCTGACTTTCGTTCCTCTTCCAGGATGTTGTTCTGCCTGGTTGACGAGGATGTGTCGATGAGTATCTGGACGGCCACGCTCTGATCATCCTCGATCTGGAGTGTTCTCCAGACCTTCGGATCAGGGTCGGTCTTCACCCGCGTCAGTTGACGCGGATCAAGAGCCCTGCCGGATCTCCGAGGCTCAGAGTACTCGGCATCGCCGCAGAGCATAGGCGAGACCGCCCCTACAATGCCTTGCCGAAGAGTGACCGCCTGCCGGAGTTCGGAGGACACATCATCAAGGTCAATGCGACCGCCGCCAGCTACGTCAGACCCCACGTTCGGCTGGACATAGCCAACCTCGTGCGCAGGCCCACCGTCGGGAGCCTTTGCCTTCCGCGCGAGGCTTTGCGCGACATCATAGCGTGCTAGGTTAGCCTTATCGGGAAGCGCTTTGCTGAGCGGCTTTGCGACCGTAGACGCTTGTCCGCTTCCACTGGCACCGCCACCTGCCCCATCAGAGCTGCCTTGCTGCCCGTCCTGCCCTTGCGAGCCATCAGAGCTGCCTTGCTGCCCGTCCTGCCCTTGCGAGCCACCAGAGCCGCCTTGCTGCCCGTCTTGCCCTTGCGAGCCATCAGAGCCGCCTTGCTGCCCGTCTTGCCCTTGCGAGCCAGTTGGCTGCTGCTGCGGTTGTGGCGGTTGCTCCGGCTTTTGTTCCGGAGGCAAAGCGTCATCGAAGAGTGCGACGAGACGTTCCGCCAGCTGCAGCACCGCGACGGTGTCGCGGGCTATGGCAGCCTCTTGAGCAATGGTGATGGCCGAGGACAGAACGTCATCGCCAAACTGCTGCCGCGCCACAGCTGTATAGCTCTCGGACAGATGCTTCAGCACGGTCTGGCCGAGGATGCGGCTTCTAAAGGTAAGGATCGACCAGTTGAGGGCAAGGGTCCAGTGGTTGTCCTGATCCTCTGCCCGCGGATAGTCCTCGAACACCAGCTCGCAGACCGAGTTCAGGAGCGATTTGGCGCCAGGATACTGGAGCAAACCGGCCCGCTCGATGCGAATGTCTTCGAGAATGTTGCTGGCGGCATGCCAGAGTTCGTCCGGCACTTTGGCCTGTGTATTCCGCCTAGCCCGAGCAACGCGCTGGAGCGCGTCAAAATCGGTGTTGCGCACATGGCCGGCGGCCTCGTGGAAGATGAGGCCATAGAGCGCATTCCGCTTCCGGGGATCGTGGAAATCCCAATGCGGCAGGTAGATCGTGTCACCGTCCGTTTTGGCCTCATTGCCGCCAAAGAGGATGTTGACGTTATATTTGCGCCCCAGGAGCGATGCGAGTTTCATGGCGACCTTGGCGTAATCGATGTTGACTGAGGTAGTCATCTTCGTGATCTCCGAGAATGTCAGGGGGATCAGCACCCGCAAATGCGGGTACGTGACCCGCAAGGGTGGGTGACTGCCCCGAAGGGGCAGTCGAGAGTGTTACCAACCGAAGTCCACCGCCCATGCCGAGGCAGAGGACGGCTTGGCTTCAGGCGCGGGAGCCTCTTGTGGAGCATCCGCAGAAGGTTCTTCCGGCACATCGAAGTCGAGGGGCAGGAAGTCGGCCTTCTTGAACCCGCCGGCGGATGCTGGCGGACCGGCGGGAGTGTCCTCGCGCTTGTCCGTCGCAAACTCGGAAGGTTCGAACCCGAAGCCGTCTTGCGGCGGCTCAGCCTTGGGAGCTGGCGCAGCCGGAAGGTCCAGCTGCGGGTCGGGATGCGGGGCAGGGGCGGATACACCCGCTTGGGCATAGTCCGCGATCACACGCTTGGCCTCAGTCACGCTTTTCAGCGGGCGTAGAAGGCCATAGAGGGTCAGGAATTCCTGACCAGCGATCTTTCCCTGTCCAGTCACGGCCGCCGCTAGCTTGTCCGCCAGGATCTTCATACCACCCGAAGGTTCGATGAAGGCAAAGCGGCTCATCTTGGCAGCCATGTCGCCGACCGTCTGGCGCACTTCGACGCGGTAGCTGTCGTCGATGTGGCCGCGCTTGGACTCGATATGGCTTTTGAAGGCTCCGACAACCTGCGCAAGAATGCTGTCCAGAAGATCGGTGCCAACCTTCGCCATCGAGTTGGTTCGGTCGCGCGACGAGGCGTTGACCTCGAAGATGCTGAAGGACGCGCGAAAGCGCGACTTCACCACAGCGCGAGGCATCACAGCCCGCCGCAACGGCTCGGCCATCTCGGGGTTGCTGGTGATCCAGTCCTCGATCATGTCGTCATAGCTGGTCATAAACTTGTCCAGCTCCTGTTCGAACTCGACGCAGAGGCTATCCAGCTCCTGGCCGATCTGGTCGATGCTGTCCTGCGGGACGGCAAAGCCACCGAGCAAGCGGGTGCCGACACGCGTGCAGACACGCTCGGCCTTTGTCCGGATCTGCTTGAAAGGCTGCAGTGCATCCTTGTCGATCAGGTTCTTGCGCCCGTAGCTCGCCACCCTTGCGGACGGCAGGTCAGAGACATCGACATTCACGAAGTCGGTGGGTTCCAGCGCTTTGGCCCCGGACCAGATCGTGAAGCCGAGATCAACAATAGCGATCTTGTCGAGGATGGTGGTCTGAATGCTCATCTTTCTCTCCGTCAGAAAAAAAGGGGAGCATCCGCCTGGCGGGGAATGCTCCCCGCGGGGTGATGCTTGGGCGATTAGCCCATGCAGAGTTCTAGTGTTTGGACGGCTGCCTCGCGCTCCTCGGCCGGCAGGCGGTTGAGGTACGCAAGATCGAGCGCAGGCAGCAGATCCTCTTTGGTCGAGAAATCTGACTCTCCTATGCGTCGGAGCAGCCCCATGCTGCGACCAAGATTGAGGGCTCGCATGAGCGCCCTGGTCGAGATGGGTGTCGCCAGATTTTCGGCGACATCGACGGCCTTGGCCCGCGTTTCCTGCGCGAAGTTGGTCAGCTTTGTCAGAAACAGGCTGGATTTCTTCGCATAGTCCGGAAACTGCAGCATGAGCAGGTCGAGTTCGTCTTCCTGCGCCATGTAGCCAACCTTGATCATCGCGAAACGATCGAGGAAGGCGGGGTCGAGTTTACGGACCGAGCCGACATATTGTCCGGTGAGATCGCCGCTGCCTGCCGAGTTGGCGGTGCAGATCACGCGGAAGTTGGGATGGGGTTCGATCACCTCACCCGTTTCCTTGATCACCAGGTTGCCGCCGTCCAGAACATCATTCAGGGCGACGAGATCACCTGCGCGGCCACGGTCGATTTCGTTGATGACCAACGCCATCCCCAGCTTTGCAGCCAAGGCGAGCGGGCCGTAATCGAACATGGTGTCACCGAACTGGAGGCCCTGGCGGCCAATCAGCTCGAAGGAGTCGCTTTTCTCGCTCCACGAAAGCATTAGGGTCGGCCAACGAAGCCGTCCGAGAATTTCGCGGATGAGGGATGTCTTACCGGCGCCGAAAGGACCATGCACCAGAAGCGCATCGCCTTTTGAGGCCGAGAAGAGAAATGCCAGTACCCCGCGCAGCTGCTCCTTGTGGAACCGGTAGTGCTCAGATGTGGCCTGCAAGAACCGATCGTTCTCGAAGACTGGCACAGTTCCGGGTGCCGAGATCCTGAAGACCTCCGAGATATTTTTCGGGGTCGGGTTCCAGGTGATGTCGGCACGGTATGCAGAAGGCATTGTGTTCATGGGAGTATTCCTCAAAAAAAGGGGAACACCCCCTCAACGGGATGTTCCCCGTTGGGGTTGGTCAGTCTGCGGCGTCGAGCGCCGAGATCTGCATGTGACTGGTCCCGGCCTTGCGGAAGGGAGCAACAGTTGTTTCTTCTTCCGGATCGGCCCCGAGGGACTTCACCAGCTCGCGCCAGTTCACGCTGCCAGACTTTTCCACGCGGGTTGCGCGGATGCCGGCGAACTGGCCGCTCTTGTTGAGACCGAGAACCTTCAGCAGCGGCACGGACGCGGAGTTAATCGCATCCTCGACGTCCTTCAGGGCCTCTTTCAGTGCAGCCTTCTGGGCAAGAAGCGGACGAAGTTTCGCCGCGCTCTTCTGCCACTCGTAAGCATCAGTCGGTGCTTGAGGGGCAAAAAGGTCGCGCTTGGGATCTTTCGCCGGTTCAGTCCCGTCCTTCACGGCCTTCAGGAAGGTGGTTGCCCTGCGGACAATCTCTGCCTGGTAGCCGGGATCGGCAGGCACAATGAGGATCTTGTAATCCCGCACCACTGGCCTGTCAGCTTCATCGTCGATGTCGCCAAAGACGAGAAAGCCTTCGGAAGCACCAGTGACGAGCAGCTGGTGCTGCACCTGCGGCAGATACCTCTGGGCTGGCTCCGAGTTGAGCCCGTCCTTGCAGACGAGTTCGTAGTTGCCGGGCGATGGCACCTTTAGTTCCCAAGGCCTCTTTGACAGGTCGATACTGTCCAGCGAAGCCCTGATCTGGCTCATGGTGTCATGCTCGGCGCAGACCGGAATGAGGCCGATATTGCGATCAGCCGAAATCCGTTCCCGAAGCATGTATTCGAACATCTTGCCGCGCCGGACATAGGGGTTGCCCTCTATGTCGTCTTCGACCCGAAGTCCGCATTTCTCAGCCCACAGTTGCCATTCGGTCTTGTAGGGGTTGGACCCGAAGAGGCAGGAGACGTCAGATGCGGTGATGCCGCCCCTGCGCCACTCCAGCCATTCGGGCGTGGATTGCTGTAAATGAATCAGCTTCATGGCACCTATCCAGTTGGAAGAGGGGCCACCCAGAGGGGGAAGCCCCCTCGCGGGTATCAGGCAGCAGCCTGCATGAAGGTGAGGACTGTCGCGGCCGCATTGGACACGTCATGGCTGATCGCGCCGGCTTTGGCCTGCTTCTCGAACTGGCCCTTGGCCTTCACGAAAGCTTCGCCCCCGTGATCGCGCGCGCCCTTGATGTAGTCCCACATGGCGGAGAACTTGGCGTCCTTTGCCATGATGGACAGCGACTGCAGCAGGGTCTCGCCGAGCTGGTGACAGCTATGGTCGAGTGTCTGCCGCATGGCGTCGATCGTCTGGTCAAACGCGCCGATCTGCGCTGCAGTCTCCAGGTTGCGGTCCAGCCAGCGCAATGCATCGTGAGGCAAGGCGTCGAACGCTTCCACCGCTTCTCCGAAAGAAGGCGCCGGGTCGAAGCCTCGGGCATTGTCATTGGCCGCTATGGGCTGCGGTCCGCTTTCCTCTTGCATTGAGGCAGGCGATCCGGCTTCGCCGGTTGCCATCGGGATGATGTCAGACGCCTCTGGCTGTCCGGCCATCTCCTCTGCCGCAAAATCGCACTCGGCAAAGCCGAGACGCAAAGCGGCAACCTTTGCGCATTTGGCGAGCATCAGCATGGGCTTTTGCCCCCAAACCGAGTTGGGAAGCCCTTGGCTGAGCGCCACAGCCTCGTCGAAGAACACCGTATCGGTGAAGGAGCAGCGCTCATTCTTGACGAAACGGTAGACCTTCGCGGTCGCATACTCCGGAGCCCGGATTGTGACGGCAGCAGACTCGTTCTGTCCGCCGCGGCCGCGCTTCTGGCCCTGGTAGGTCTTTTCGACCATCGGCCCGAACTTGACCTCATCGATCCCGGCGAAGGTGCCGGAACTGTGGGCCAGAAAGATCAGAGCTTTGACAGTCAACCAGCAGGTCTCGTAGTTGACCCATTCACGGCTGGACTTATCGTAGCGCGACTGGCTGACGATGGCGACATGGCCGCCAAAGACATCAAGTCCGCGCATCTGGGCAAGATCCCAGGCTTGCAGAATTGACTCACCATCCTGCGCATTGGCAAAGGTGGTGCCGATCAAGACGCCCCATTGCTGCTTGGTGATGCCGCGGGATTGGGCGCGCTCGGTGGGGTAGGGGATACGGGGAGTGGTCATTATCATTCCTCATTTGGAAAAAAAATGAGGGAAACCCCCCATGATGGGAGATCTCCCATCAGGGATTGGGCAGCGAACTGCGGCCCGGTTTGTCAGATCGCTGACCGTTAGCTTTCGATCAGTTCGTCATCGTTGTGCGGGGCGCCATTGCCGTGGTCGGAGTGACCCCGACTGTCTCCGTCGCTGCGGCGGCTCAGGCTCCGCAAGGAGCCGAAGCGTTCGTTGACGACAGCTTCCCAAGCATAGTGAAGCTTGCCGTCCCGCTCGTAGCGACGGAGCTTCATCTTGCCCTCGACGAAGAACAGGCGGCCCTTGAGAGCAGCCTTTTCCGCGTATTTGAGCAGCTGGCCCCAAACGACCACATCGAAAGCGGTCGTCTCGGCCTCCCACGATCCCGTGGCTTTGTTCCAAGTCTCGTCGGAGGTGATGAGCCGGAATGTCGCGTAGCGAACACCCGACTGCGTGGTGCGGATCACCGCATCATCGGCAAGATTGCCGATCAGCTGAACACGGTTGAGCATGGCTCGACTCCAGTGTTGGAAAGGAGCAAGCCCGCAGATGGGGAGTGCCCCCATCAGGGTTTCAACGGTTTCAGACATAGTTGGACAGCCCGCATGAACTTCGAGGTTCATGCCGCGCGTCATGCCAAAGGTGGCGAGACGCGGCCGGGGATGAGACCCGGACTGTTGCGCGGCTTCGAGTGCTTTCGGGACTCGAATGGGCCATTACAGCCGCCGCAAAGGCTTCATAAGCCATCCGCCTGCCCGGTCGGAGACCGGATGAGACGCACCCTTTCGGGCCGTGGACCGTCGCAGGAATTGCCTGCGAACATTGTGTCTTCGGGAAAGACCCCAGGTGACAGCCTGTCTCTGCAAAGCAGAAAGTGGGTGAAGATTAGCAGGGCCATCGCGATATTGGCAATAGTGGTTACCCACTGCCGTTCATCCAGCGCTGACGCCTCTCTCTCGCGACAAGGCTCAAAGCCGCTGTTCAAAGCCCGGGCACAAAGGCCGAAAGTATCCTCTCGCCAGACAGTTTACGGCACAGTAAACCTGATCTGGTTCTCCAATCGAGGGTAGAGATGGCAATTGTTTACAACGGCTCTGCAGGAAGCAATCGGCTTATGGCAGAGA
Organism: Paracoccus sp. T5; assembly: GCF_048538155.2. Lineage (GTDB taxonomy): Bacteria > Pseudomonadota > Alphaproteobacteria > Rhodobacterales > Rhodobacteraceae > Paracoccus. The sequence continues at coordinate 92,759 of NZ_JBLWIC020000003.1, read as the reverse complement.
GCGTATTTCCATATGACGAAATTATCAGAATGTATGGATATGGAGAGAATGATGAGCTGACAGGCGCTTTTCTGAATCCTAACGAGATTTTCGGAGGAACTGGAAACGACACATTGCGTGGTGGCGCCGATGTAAACCTGCTGGACGGCGGAGACGGCGACGACATTCTGAATGCTTGGATGGGGGACTATTCCATCCTGCGAGGGGGCGTCGGAAATGATGTCCTTACCGGCGGTGATAGAGGCGGGCTTCTGGATGGCGGGGCCGGAGCCGATACCATGACTGGCGGCGAGGGTGGCGATACGTATCTGGTAAACCACCTGCGCGATGTGGTGATGGAAAGTTATCGACCCTATTATGACAACGACCCAAACCCGGCTGATCAGGTGAGTGCTTGGGTTAGTTGGACTCTAGGCGCCAACTTGGAAAATCTTATTTTGCAGGGAAAAGGCGCAATCAATGGCACGGGTAATGGACTTTCCAATCTGATTGTCGGCAACGCCGGCAACAACAGCCTATACGGCGGTCGAGGTTCGGATACCATTGAAGGTGGGTTGGGGAACGATACCATTGACGGGGGAACGGGCGTGGACACAGTCCGCTTTACCGCCAGTACGGCCGTTGTAGTCAATCTTTCAAAAACCGCCGCGCAGAACACTGGCGCAGGGCTCGACGTCATCCGCAATGTAGAAAACGTCGTGACCGGTGCAGGCAGTGATCGGGTCACCGGAAATGCAGCAGGCAACTCCCTTACCGCAGGATCGGGCAATGACCTTCTGTCGGGCAAGGGAGGCAACGACCGCTTGTCTGGTGGCGCAGGCAATGACCGTCTTTCAGGTGGCGCAGGCAATGACCGCCTGTCCGGCGGATCTGGAGCAGATCATTTCTTGTTCTCCACGGGCGGCGGCGCTGACCGGATCACGGATTTTGCCGATGGCATTGACCGGATCGTAATCAATAGTGGCGCCCAAGCATTCGGCCAAGTCAGCATCGCCGACTTGGGGAGTGACGCACGAGTCTCCTTCGGCGATGTGACCATCACCCTTTCGAATGTCGATCACTCCCGCCTTGGGGTTGATGATTTCATCTTCACCTGATTTGGCTCTGCCGATCCTCCGGAGCTTATTTTAGGAAGCGAGACATGGCTCGAAGGTCTCGGCAGGAGCAGTTGATTGAAGCTGAGCAGCGAGGGCGTCAGTGGCTTGCGCAGGTGCGCCGCTTGGAAGAGCAGGGCGTCAGCGCAGGTCCACTTTACGAAGAAGCCGACCGCAAGAGCCAGTTTTGGCTGAACCGCTACAACGCGCTGAGCCGAACAGAATAATGTGGCCAGGGGGACAGCCTGATCTGAGCTGATAGAAATCCCCCTTGGCATTGCAAATCGTAGTGAAGCCGGCTCCAGCCGGCTTCACTACAGCAGGGGCAGCAGACCTGCCGGATATTCCCCGCGCTATTCGGCAGCCGTGCGGGCTGCGCTATCGGCGGGAGCTTCAGGCATCTCTACAGGTGGGGCGTCAGGCGCGGGTTCTGCCGTGCTCTCGGTCGTGCCGGGCACCGGCTCGCTGGCCGGGGCGCCAGGATTGAGCACCGGCGCCGCCTTGCGACGACGCCAGCGCGAGGTGGCGTCCTTGATCCCTGCGTTTTTGCGGGCCGCCTCAAGGTCTTCCACCGTCATCTTGTCGGCGGCCTTGGCGGTAAGCGCCTCAGCTTCGATGATCCGGCGGAAGCAGTTGACCTTCACCTTACGGAGCGCCTTCAGACATGTATTCAGGCTGTTGGTGACGCGGGCTGTATCAGAGGCCGCCTGCTTTTCCGGAAGATCACCGTAGATCGACAGGAACGAGATCATGCGCAGGATGTCGTCGCACTGCCGGAACATCTGCAGCAGCTGCATGCTGCGTTTCGACTGAATGCGCGCATCGATCTTCGAGGGCACCGGCGAGTTGGCTTTGCCGCCGTTCGACAGTCCTTCGTAGCGCGTGTAGAGCCCGAGCGCCGTTTCCGACAGCTCGTTCAGGGCAGCATCGAACTCGTCCAGGTAACGGTTGTAATCGGCGCGGTCCGTCAGCCGCTCGCGGGCCACGTAGTCGATCGCCACTGCATATTCGTTACAGGCGGCAAACCAGCGGGTATAGGCCAGCTGGATCTCTGCGGTGTGGATCTCGATGGGCGCAGAGATGGCCGGGGCCTTTGGGCGATAGGTGTTGCGGCGGCGATCCAAACGCGCCTGCCGCTGGCCCAGGATCTCAGCTTGCCGGTCGGGCGGCAGGTCCTCGAACGCGGTGCGCCTGTCGCGCGGGTGGACGCTGCTGGGTGAATTGCCCGTGGCTCTCGGCGGTCTTGCCATCGTCGGTCCCTCGCTCCTGGCACATGATTTCCGGGCAGTTTTGCACCCTGCCAAGTTCTTTGACAATACTGCACGTTATTTTTTCCTGTAGCTTAGTGTTGCCAGAGGCTGAACCTGCCTGCTAATCTTCACCCACTTTCTGCTTTGCAGAGACAGGCTGTCGCCTGGGGTCTTTCCCGAAGACACAATGTTCGCAGGCAATTCCTGCGACGGTCCACGGCCCGAAAGGGTGCGTCTCATCCGGTCTCCGACCGGGCAGGCGGATGGCTTATGAAGCCTTTGCGGCGGCTGTAATGGCCCATTCGAGTCCCGAAAGCACTCGAAGCCGCGCAACAGTCCGGGTCTCATCCCCGGCCGCGTCTCGCCACCTTTGGCATGACGCGCGGCATGAACCTCGAAGTTCATGCGGGCTGTCCAACTATGTCCTGATCTCCGACGAGCGTCAGGCGACCCTTCTAACCCCGCAATGGGAATCCATTCCCGTTGCAGGGAGGATTCCCCCTTTTTTCGAATGGAGAATCCTAATGGGTAAAATCAAGGACATGGTCACGCGTCAAAGCGAAGAGCCGACCAACGTCGCGTTTTTCACCGGCTATGACCGGACCAGGGGCTTTGACAACAATCCGCTGATCGACGCCGCTGACGATGGCTCTCACGCCGAAGATGCGGCGAAGCCGGAGGTTCAGGCGCAGGCAACACGACCCCGCAAGCCGCGGTCGCAGCCCCGCGCCAAGATCAGACCTGCCAGCGCAGAACCCGCGCTGCCTGTGGGCGACCTCGTGACAGGGATGGATCTCAACGATCCGGCCCATGTCGCGGAACTCGCTGCACGCTATACGTCCATGAACGACAGCATGAAGCGTCTCGCCCAAGAGAAGGCTTTGCTGGTGGACAATCTGGACCAGGCTGACGCGGCAGTGTCCAAAGCTGAAGCTGCGCTTGCCGAGTTGCAGCGCCAGCACAACGAGCTGGGCCGCGAACTGGCTCACGCCAAGGAGAAGCTGGAGATTGCCACCAAATCGAGTGGGGCGATCTTCGAGCGAACTGTGTTCAGCATCCTTAAATGGGGCGGTATCGGGTCAGTCCTGATCTTCGCCTCGGCCTTCTTCTATTTCTGAGGGAGTTTCAGATGGATCTGTTCAACACCCGCCTCGCCCTGCCGACGATGTGCCGCACCAGCAGTGCCCTCCTGCAGTCAAGGCTTCACGGCTCGCCTATCCGGAGATCCGCTCAGGTGAAGCTCCTTCCCCGCATGATCTGCATGGACGGCTTTTCGCTGTCGGTCCAGGCTAGCGAGACCCACGGCTGCAAGCCGCAGCGACGGGATGGCCCTTACTCGCATGTCGAGTGTGCCTGTCCGTCAGAACCTGTCCCGGCGCTGATGCCCTATCTTCTCGAAGAGGAGGGCGTGTCACCGGTGCAGTCCGTCTATCGCTGCGTACCTGTCGAAGTTGTTCAGGCTGTCCTGACCAGCCACGGCGGTCTGCGCGACTGATCTAGTCAATCCATCAACCCAACCGGGGAGTCATATCCCCGAGGGGGCTGGCTCCCCTTTTTTTGGAGCCACCACATGACCATCATCATCGCGATCTGCCGCGTTCTTGGAATTTCCCGCGCCGGCAAATCAGCGGCAGGCCTTATCGCCGAGGACATCCACGATCCTTATGCCGACGAACCCTGCATCATCAACGGCCGCGACATCACCTATCGCCAGTTCAACGACGAACTGGCCGCTGTCTATGCCTGCAAGCGCGAAGCATCCGTGCCGAGTGACCTCGTGGAACTCCACGTCGCGCATATTGGAATATCTCGGTAACCCCCACCCCAACAGAGGGCATCACCCTCTTGGGGTTGCTCTTTCAGGAGACACCCAATGTCATTGCACTCGCTGAATGACTTCGACCTCGTGAAGAGCGAAGCCAAGGGCCATTGGCCCAGCATCATCGGATCCATATTTCCCAACATCACGCCGATCATGCACAAGCCAGGCGACCAACGCTGCGCTTGCCCCGTTCACGGGTCGAGCAAGGGAGCCGGGGGAGACGGTTTCCGCCTCTTCCACGACTTCGCCCAAACAGGCGGCGGCATCTGCAACAGCTGCGGGGCCTTTCCCACCGGGATCGACCTCGTGATGTTCCTGTCCGGCTGCGACAAGTTCGAGGCGGTCAACATGCTCAAGCGCCAGATGGGGCTCGGCATGGATCAGCGGCAGGTGCGGCCACGCCGCCTCACCGCGCCGCCCGTTCCGCCCCGGAACGAGAAGCTGGACACGCTGAAGATGAAGCAGCGCAATGATCTTCTGGCCGGTATATGGTCAGAGGCCAAGCCGCTCGACGAGCTTCCCGACAATCATCCGGCTATCGCCTATCTGCGCGATGCGCGGGGGATTGGCGCGGAAAGCTTCATCTACCGGCAACGGCACATGCGGTTCCACCCGAACCTCTACTACGCGCGCAGCGACGTGGAGGATCAGCCGCCGATCTGCTTTCCCGGCATCGTCTCGATGATGCACGGGATGGACGGCAGCGCGGTGGGCCTTCACCGGATCTTCCTCGACCACGACAAGCCGCAAAAGGCGCCGGTCGACAAGCCCAAGAAGATCCTGCGCTGCCTGGAGCAGAAGCTGAATGGTGCTGTTCGCATCATCGGCCGCGTTCCTGCAACAGCGCATGTGAACGTCTGCGAAGGCATCGAGACCGGTTTGGCCATCTCCTACGCCACCGGCCATCCGGTCTTCGCAGCGGGCTACGCGACCCTTGTTCAAAGCTGGAAGGCACCTCAATTTGTTAGGGCCGCCACCATCTGGGCAGATCGCGACGAAGGCGAGGCCGGGATCAACCACGCCAGCAAGCTCAAGGAGCGTCTGCTGGATGAGGGCATCGGATGCCGAATACTGCTTCCTGCCTTTAACAAAACATCCAGTGAAGATTGGAACGATGTGCTTTTAGATCACGGTCATGCAGCTGTGATTCACGCCTATGAAGGACATTCCCAACAAACGCTGGTATACTGAACCTTAAAAGAGCCCTCGGGGCTCTTTTTTTTTGTCCGCATCCGTGCCACAGGAAGATATACATTAACCGGCTGTCTTGCTGAGGAAACGTGTTGAAACCGCTAATGGCACTGCCTTTAGGCGCGCTGCTGACTCTCTCCACCGCGACTTTTGCCATATCTGACACCTACTTCAATGGTTCGGCCGATGGTTGGTACTGGTATGAGGACCCGCCTCCCCAGCCCGAACCTAAGTCGGAACCGGAGGCACCACTGCCCCCGCCGTCTGCCGAGGTGGCCACGGTGCCCGAACCACCATCCTTGCCCGAGATCGTTCCGCTCCCGACCGAGCAGGCGACAGCACCGGCCCCGCCACCGCCAGGAAGCGTCGAATTCCTGCGCCAAGCCATGCCTGAGGCGCTGGATGTGGCCACCAACAATCCCAGTCCGGAGAATGTCGAGCGATACCTGCTTTTGCAGAAGGTGGCCCTCGATCGCTCTGAGCAGTTCTCGGAAATGGTTACGCAGGTCACCACCGGCCACCCAGAACTCGACGAGGGACGGCGGCGGCCGCGGCAGGACACCTTTGCCAAGCAACTAGAAGAGCGAGCCGAGGCGGGAAAACGCGAGGTTCTGACAGAACTTTTCAAGAGCAATGCGCTGATCATGTTCCTCGACAAAAACTGTTCCTCCTGCGGTCTGATGGGGGAGAACTTCTTCAGAATGCAGCAGACCCACGGGTTGGTATGGCAGGCCATTTCCATGGACGGCACCGTTCTGCCGCCGGAGATGGAGATCAAACAGTCCTTCGATGCGGGCCTTGCGGCAAAGCTTGGGGTTGCCAATGGCGGGGCCGTGTTCCTGGCGTCGCCGCCAAGCACCTACATTCCGGTCACCTGGAACCCGACCGGCGGGGCAGAAATCGCAGATCGCATCCTGATGATCGCGCGAAGATCCGGCCTGATCACCGAAGATGCCTTCCGGAAAACCCAGGCCGTCAACCCGATGGTCAGCCAAGCGGATGCCATCAGGGACGAAGGCTTGCCAGACATTCTGCGCCAGGCCGACGACTTCCTTCGCACGACCGCCCAGCACTTCACCACCGCACCGACCACAGAGGCCAGCCAATGACGAAAACACGACACCTCCTGGCACTGCTGGCCTCGGCTGCACTCGCCATCGCCGCGCCCGCTCCTGTCTCCGCCGACCTGAACGGGCAACTGGACAACATGCTCGGCGTGAATGTGCAGGTGAACAGTGCTGGTGCACTCTCCACAGCGCGCAGGGGCGGCTTCTATGGCGGCTCTGTCTATGTCCGCGGCAAGGTGATGAACGTGAATGTCCTGAACTTCACGCCGCCGAGCTTTGCGGCGGGCTGCGGAGGGGTTGATCTCTTCGGCGGAAGCTTCAGCATGATCAACGCCGCTCAGTTCGTGCAGCTTCTCAGAAGCATCGCCCAGAACGCGGCTGGCTATGCCTTTCACCTCGCCTTGAAGAACATTTGCGAGCAATGCTCGACAATCATTTCCGGCCTTCAGCGCTCAATTCAGGAAATGAACCAGTTCACCGGCAACAGCTGTCAGCTCGCCAAGGGCATCGTGAACAGCGGTGTGGCGGCGATGGAGCTTTCCGATGTGAAGGGCATGCAGGGCACGACCATCCAAGAAGGCTATAACGATGCGTTCGATGCGTTCTGGGGATCGTTGTCTTCGACAATCGACTCCCTCACTGCTGCCGGTCCGGGTGGCAGTTCAACCTACGAGGACAAGTTTGAGGTCAACGTCGTCTGGAAGGCGATGGAAGATCACAGCATGTCAGGCTGGTTTTCCTCCGGTGACAAACAGCTGATGGAAGCGCTGATGACCCTGACTGGCACCGTCGTTCTCACGGGCCCAGTAAATGACTCGGACGGCGAGCCATCTCGCAACGTGAAGCCGGCCATTGGCGGTGGCGGCATGACAATCCGCGACATTATCTACGGAAATCCGAGCGTTCAGTTCCTCCGATGTGTCGATGCCGAAAAGTGCCTGAATATGAGCAGACGGGTCGCCGACCTGAAGGGCCTTCAGAAGCTTCTTGAAGAAGACATCATCGGCACCGGCCCTGCTGATAGCTCGTCGCTGCTGTTCAGGGTCATCAACGGGACCGGCACGGCGGCAGACACTGGCGTCTTGATCGGTAGGCTCGGCACCTATGGCTCCATGCTCATGGAGATCGCTGAGGCCTCACCTCCCGGCAGCTCGGGACCCTACGAGCTGTTCCACGAGATCAAGGGCTACCTTGCCTACGAATTGGCAACGCTGTTCGTGGCGGACGTCATTGCTGCTGTGGACCAAGGCGTTGCCGCCAGCAAGTATGAGACCGCCTATGCCGATGACTGGCGGCGCAATGATTTTGCGCGGGCCGTTGAGCGGATGCAGCGCGATCTAGCCGTCATTGCGGAACAAACGCCGGCGCCGAAGGACAACCTTCAGCTCTACATGCAGATGCACGACTACCTTGTGCTAAACCACTCCCCCTTCAAGTGAGGCACGGTGATGGAACTCATTGCTTATTTGAATGGCGACGTCACCACCCTCACGCAGATCCTCAGCCAGATCGCCATGGCGCTCGGCGGGGGTACATTTGCCGTGGCCGCAAAGACCTGCGCGATCATCGGGATTATCGTCGCGATCTTTGCTTCGCTCCTGAAGGGAGGACAGCTGAACCCGGCAACCTTCATGTGGCCGATCATCGTCTCTGTCCTGATGCTGCTGCCGCGCGTTGATCTGGTGATCGAGGACACACGGGGCGGGCTTGCCCGCGTCAATGACCTTCCTATCGGCTTCGCAGCACCGATCTCGCTCATTACACATCTGGGCGTCGGTGCCAGCAACCTGATGACCGGATACCTAGGCCTAGACGACTACGCGATCACCATGGACAACGGCCACCTGATCTCTTTGCGCGCACCGGTTGTCTATACCCAGGTCATCACGCAGCCGGAGTTCCAAGGTCCGGCCGCAACCTTCTCCAACGGTCTGTCACCGACAAGCGATGTCTCAAACTACATGAAGACCTGCCTGCAGTGGAAGGCGAAGGTGGCCGGCTCCGATGTGCGCCTTCCGGTACTGCGCTCGCGGCCGATCAGTGACATGCGGATCGATCAGGCGCCGGGAACCGTTGCAGCCTCAGACGGACGGACCTATGAGTGCGGCACCCTCTTTGACCGGCTGATGGCAGGCTTCGAGAGCAGTGACTTTCAGGAGAGGCTGAACGATGCCGTCGGCCTAGCCTTTGGCAAATACCAAGGCGACACTACGACGGGCGGGCGCTACCAAGCGGCACTTGAATCCGTCATCGACGACCCGGCTGAGTTCTACAAGACGGCCGCGTTCTCCCACGCGTTGCAGATGATCGCCGGAGACATCACCCAGGCAGCGGGCGGCGGCTCACAGCAGGCTGCGCTCAACGATGCCCTGGCCCAAAAGCGCGAAAAGAACTTCGGCGCTGCCGCGATGATCTTTGAGACGATCGGCCACACTATCGAGTTCATCGAGGTCTGGTCATTCTCCCTCTTCCCACTTGCGCTCCTGATCCTCATGCTCGGCGCGATCGGCGCGAAGATGGCCGTGAAATATTTCTGGATGCTGGTTTGGGTGCAGCTGTGGTATCCAACGCTGCTGATCGTCATGGACTACCTGGACGTGAAGCTGAAGACGGTCGCGATCTCCAGCACGGCCACCGTCGCCACCTACAACAGCTTCATGTTGGAGGTTCTGCGGCTGCAGGACGTGGGCTATGTCCACCTCTCGATGGCAACGGCACTGTCAATGGGGCTGGTATTCGGATCCTCGGCGATCCTTGCCTCGAACATCCAGCGCGACCTGACCGGCGCCAATCACTATGATCCGAAGAAGAATGCCCCCGACACGCTCTCGCGCAACGCGCTGACATCTTTCCACTCGCCCTTTAGCTATTCGCCAAACCAGGGCTACGAGGGCCATGCCGCCAAGGAAACCTTTGCCGGCGTGACCTTCTCCTATGACCGGCGGCTCGGTGAAGGCGTGACCATGACCGAGGCTGCGCAATACGCGGCAACGGGATCGAGATCCGGCAGTACAACATCGGGTGTGGCCGCAGCCCATACGGTGGGAACCTCAGCTGCCAGCACGAAAACGGCGACAGACGATTGGGCGGCGGGGTCTAGCGGCACGTCGTCAATCGGAGCGGCGACGGGTGGCCGCGTCGATGCTCAAATGGGGCAAAGCGTAGGCCACTCTTACAGCGATAACGTTCGGGACTCCATCTCGGGCACTGCCCAAGCAGGTATTCAAGGTTCGGCGGGCTTGAAGGCTTTGGGAAGCGGTGGAGGAGTTTCTGGGGGTGCAGGCATTTCAGCGGGACGTGACTATTCATCGCTAGACCAAAAGAAAGCTGATGAAAACTTCGGTGTTGGCGTCAATCTCGACCAATCAGCTTCGACCCGTGAAGAAGTAGGTAGTTCGCTCCGTTACGGAAAATCTGAGACGACGAGCGAGAACCGCAGCGAGAGCAACGATCGCCGCAAAACGGCACAGACCGGTGAGCAGTATGTGGAAGGCACGTCTGTCAGCAGGTCGGACACGCAGGCCAAGGCCATGACAGAAAGCGAGATCACCGGGCGCCAGATGGCTCGGCAGTGGGACGGGATCAAGGTCTCGAACCAGATCGCCCGTGACCCCGATCTGATGAACGATCTGGTGAAAGCTGTCCATGACAGCGGCATCTCCAATCAGGTCGACAACTTCCTCTTTAGGAACCAGGAAAAACTCGAGGGAACCTTCGGCAAGCACAACGAGGATGCCCAGTATGCGATGTCGGCCCTTTACGTCATGCAGGGCATGGCCGGGAACCCCTACCGCGGGCCTGATGCACACGAGCGTATGGACGTCCTGAACGCCGTGGGCGATGAACTGATGCTCCGGACCGGCTACTCCGCCTTCGTGGGCGCGGCGGCTGACGTATCGATGGACAACCTGAGCGCGAGCCAAGCAGCCGATCCAAGCCGGGTCGATGCACTTTTCGGAAGAGTGTCCTCGGGCGTGGCGCTTGAAAAGGAGACGGTGGAGGATGCCCTCGCGCAGATCCCAACTGCAGGCGATCCAAAGAGCGCGGTAGACAGCCTCTTTGCGCTGATGGGCGGCCGGGCAGAGGAAATCTCGGAGGGGCAGGGGAATGCCATCCTGTCCACCGCCCGGGAAAGGCTGGATCGAGAATTTGGCCCGATCGACGCAGATGCGATGTCCTTCCTGGAAACCAGGCGCGAGCTTGGCTGGAAGGGGGCGATCCAGAACCTCTACCGCGACAATCACTCCATCCGAGAGAGCGATGTCTACCAGAGCTACCGAGACAACAAGGATGAAGGCTGGTTCAGTGAGGGCAAGGGCGCACCGCAAATGCTCGAAGACCGGATGCAGCAGCTGAATGCGTCGGGACTGACTACGGCGGACAATGACGTGGCCCGCTTCATGGTGGCAACGCAGTTCCTGGCAGGCGCGACCAACGCCGGCGACGAGGCCATGGCCTCGCAATTTGAGAAGGAGCGGCAGGACATAATCGACCGTAATCCGGGGTTCGGGGCCGGTGATACGCAGGAGAGGCTGACCGCCCTCGCCATGCTGGGCACCAACGACACTACCATGCATTCGAGCATCCTGCGCGGCCAGCAGGAGGCCATGATCGGCGGCTTAGAAAGCCAACTTGAGGCTGCCACGGGTAAGGATCTGAACTCGCTAGGCAAGGACGTGTCGTGGCAGGGCAATGGGGGATCGTCTCATGATCCTAGCGGCTTCATCGGCGGGCTGCTGGGCTTCATTCGCCAGCACGAAGCACCGAACGGCTACTCGGACTATTTCAGGGGATCGCGCGTGGAGCCATCGCGGCCGCTGGAAACCATGACGATCGACGAGGTGCGAGATTGGCAGAATGCCACGCTGAAGGAGCAAATCAGCCGCGGCATTCCCTTCAATGAACGGTCCTCGGCCGCCGGCGGCTACCAGATCATCAGCGGCACCTTAGACACCCTAGTCAACCAAATGGGATTGACGGGCAACGAGACCTTCGACGCGGCCATGCAGGACCGCATGGCGCTGCATCTGCTAGAGGGGCGAGGGCTGTCAGACTACCAGAATGGCCATATCAGCCTTGATCAGTTCGGGAACAACGTGGCTGGCGAGTGGGCATCGATGCCGAAGCTGAGCGGTGCCGGGGCAGGACAGAGCGTCTACCAAGGCGTGGGGACCAACCGTTCGCTGACGTCGGCGAATGAGTTCGCAAGTGTCTTGGGCCGGGCATAAAAAGGCGACGTGAGTGAAGAATGCCCTGGCTCCGCCAGGGCGTTCTTTAATTTACGCCGTAGGCGCGGCCAAAATCTTCTGCTGCGTAAGCAATAGTCGGAACATCGCCAGGACTGTTGAAAGGCGCACCAAACTGATCTCGTACAGGAGAGGGGGCAACGGCAGGTTGATCATTTTTCAAGTGCTGCTGTAGGTCTACTTGATCCGCGAAGTAGTTCTGGATCTTCCTGATAATCCCGATCATGGCGATCTCCGTGATGCTCTTTCCTGTCAGATAGGAGTAGATCGCCTCTATAGCACGAAAATTATCGCAAGGCTCCTTCCCTTAATCTCCACGCATCCCGCCGTGGCAGATTTGGCGCGGCGGGATGGGGTAGCTCAGCTGAAAGCGCGACGGCCAGCGTCGGCCGGCAGCTCAAGGCGCCTGATGGGGTATCGGCGCACAACTTGATGTCTAAGCAGTCGCCTGCGAGCGCCGCGGCTCTAACACTGGTGCCGCAGCTGACGGATCTCAGGATCCGAAGAGCCTGAAGATCGGGCTCAGGAACGTGTTGATAAACTCCTGCTTCGCATAAGGAGACAAGCTCACCACGCAGAAGGCGACATAGCCGATGAGCAGGAGCATCAGGAACAGCGCGAGGCGCACCCGGAACGGAGTCCGGTTCACGACCAGCATCTGCGCACGGCCGTGGCCGCCACTATAGGGCAGGGAAGGGATGGATTGTGACATGATGAACCTCGACTAGTGACCGCGCTGTTCTTGCCCGAAGATACGCAGTTCTTCCATGACGTCTTTCCGTTCGTCCAGGTAGCTCTGCGCCTCCTGCCGAAACATCTCCATGTAGGTCCGCCGGGCGTCCTCGACCCACTGGTCAATGCAGTCGATGTAGATCGAGCTTTGCCGAAAATACTTCTCCTTCTCGACGTAAAACTCCTCCCGATCGGGATAGTCCAGCCGATCCGGGGGGACGGGTCGGAAGCACAACCGCTCGCCGGCATAAGGATCCTCGGCCTCGTACCCGGACGGAACCTGCGCGTCCGCCGTTCCCGCGAAAAGTGTCATGCTTGCTGAGAGAGCGAGGCACGCCAACCTCAGGTGGTGTTTATGTCTTCTCAAGACCCTCACGCTTCTTTATCCCTCAGTCTCAGAGCAGAATGCCGGTTAATCTTGGCGTCTCCTCCTGATTTAGCACTCGCTCGCCGGGTGGCACAGCCAAGGACTTTGTCATGCAGATCTTTTTCGAGCCGCAACTTGAAGGTGTATCGACCCGGGACATGTCGCAGCTGCGGCTTTGCGAGGATGGCATCTATACCGAGCAGGACCTGGATGAACTGTGCGAGGCGCGCGGCCACCTTCTCCGACAGATGCGCGATGCCATTGAGGATCGAAACCTTCCCAGGCTCGCACAACTCGATGCGGTCTATGATGATCTCTCCACTTCGATCGAAAGCATTCTCGCGCTCTGGCCCGCGGATTACACTCCCGGCTGTGCAGACAAGAGGCGTTTCAGTTGATTTCCGGTATAAAAGCCCTGAAAAACTTGTTGGTTAGGACAAGTAGCGCCGACGCGTTCGCCGCATTACCTTGCTAAACATAAGCAATGACAGGAAAGCATCGCTCGGGTCATGACGTCAAAGCCTACCGCCGAACAGTCTCATAATCTTATCCGCCAAATCATGAGGGAGCAGGGAGCTACTTACCCTTCCCTCGCTAAGGACTTGGACTTTAGGCACGAGAAGCTGGCGTCGGCCGTCAAATGCTCGACAGGCGTGACCCCCGCAACGATCAAGATGCGCAAGAAAGTGGCCGAGGCCCTGGGCCTCGATCCTTACGAAGTCTGGAGTCCCGAATATCTCGAATACAGCGGGCGCAAGACCTACGAGACAGGTCCTTATGCCGTGCCGTCCGCTAGTAAGCTGAAACCGGCTGCATGGGAGAAACTGCCGCCCCGGATGCGTGTCCGGGCGCTTTGCAAGGACAAGGGGTTCGACCTCGGGTATCTCCAGGAGAAGTTCGGCGTCACCTATCGGGTTCTGACGGCCGCGATCTACGGCACCAAGACCGCCGACGCGCTGCGCCAGAAGATCGCCGATGAAGTCGAGACGCCGATAGAAGAGATTTGGCCTGACATCTACTCGCCCAAGGTCGTTCCGGCCGAGGCAGTTGCGCAGACTGTCGAGTCCTGCTCGGATATGGATGCGTTCTACGGGTTCGGCAACATCATGGCCTGAACATCTCTCTGAGTGTCAGAGAGATAATGATTATCCCAGTAATTCTCAGATATTAGCGGTATTGCAGATTTCGTTGCGAGTGCGCCACAGCACTGCCCGTTAAAATCACCGCCGCATAAATGTCGCCTTCCAATGCTGGAATGTGCTGCCTAGCTGGAACTCATGTTCACGCTGCAGGAGAGCATTTCCAAAGGAGGCCGACATGAACGACCACACCAAGATCATCGACCTCAATGCCCGCGTCCCCAATCGCCTGAAGCGCGTGACTGAGGACGGCATCTGGGAGAGGGTCTGCGAGGATGCCCTTCGGCCGACATTCGAGCTTCTTGGCAGCGACATCGAGAAGAAGGGCAGGCCAACCCGGACCGAGAAATTCGGAACCGATAGCTACTTCACGCGGCCCTTCATGCTGCTGACCTGGCACGGACAAAAGAGTCTCGACGGTCAGCAGATGGCGCTGCACTTCACCTACGGTGGCAACGGGGTCCTGGCCTTCGACCTCAGCGCCATCAAGACCGTGAACGGCGTCAAGATGCAGAGCAGCTACACGCGAAGGATCTTCAGCGTCGGCGACGGCGAGTTGATGACCAACGTGTTCCACATGTCGTCCATGGGGCTGGGCTATGCTGCAGCGCTGGAAGACATGCCGGCCGAGCCGGAATGGAGGATCATCCGCATCCCGCAGAACCGGATGAGCTGATGTCACCGCGTCCCGGCGAGGCGGCCATTGCTGATCAGGCGGAAGCCTGCGCGCAGCTGCTGCTCGAAGAGCATGTCCGGCAGGAAGGGCTTTCTGCCGGGCTTCAGGACGTCATCACCTCGCGCGGGATCTGCCTGACCCAACTCGGGACAGTCCATGAGATCATGCTGCGGCATGGCGCCGGCTACATCGCTGTCCACGGCCTCGCGCAGCTGAAGCGCGCCATTGCTGCGAGAGGTTTTGACCTTGCGGAGCATCAGCTCGCCCTTTTCCCAACCGACGCTTAACGAGAAGAATATTTCATGATCATCAAAGAGGCCGACGCGCGTGAGCGCGATCTGGAGGTGCTGAACCTGATTGCCGAGAGGAAGGATCTGCCGTCCGCGACCAAGGGGAGGGTCGAAGAACAGATCAAGGCGATCCGGATCGGTGTCGCCGGCGAGAAGGCGTCGGCCTACCACATCGACTTTACCTGCAAGGACAGCAGGAAGCTCGCCGTCATCCATGACCTCAGGCTGGATGTCGGAGGCAGGATTGCCCAGATCGACCACCTGGTGCTGCACTGGACGCTTTGGGGGTTCGTTTGTGAGAGCAAGAACTACAACGCAGGGCTTGCAGTCGATCAACAGGGTGATTTCACTGCCTTCTATGGCAAGATACCACGTGCTATTCCCTCGCCGGCAGAGCAGAACCGGAAGCACATCGCCGTCCTGTCGGACCTGCTTCGCACCGAAGACTTCCCCTTGCCGACCAGGCTCGGCTTCAAGATGCAGCCTGCCCTGAAGTCACTCATCATGGTCTCGCCCAGCTCGCGGATCACGATGCAGGGCAAATACGACAGCTTCAGCATCATCAAGGCAGACGCCTTCGACAGGACGCTGAAGGACACCTTCGACAATCTCCCTCTCACGCAGATCGCCAAGACGATCTCCAGCGAGAACCTGCGGGATCTCGCAGAAGCGATCGCCGCCAAGCATGTGCCGATCGAGTTCGACTGGTACGCGCGCTTTGGCCTGACCCCACCGGAGCCAGTGGTTCAGCCAGCCGTGCAGCAGCCCGGCGCTGACCAGCCTGCGAACGCTGCCAGCGGTATGAAGTGCGAAGGATGCACCGGCCCGCTGTCAAAGGCGGAGCACTTCTGGTGCATCAGGAACAAGGCCAAGTTCAACGGGAAACGGTTGTGTCGGAAGTGCCAGGCAGAGGTCGCGGCGAAAACCACCTGATTTGCCAGCGTCTGCTATGCGGGACAAAGCTGTCAAAGCCGAAACGGCATGATAGAGCACATCTATCTCCGCAGTCGGCGCATGGAGCCACGATATGAAGCTCGGCATCTCTTTAGCTCTAATCTTAGCCGCAGCACCCTACCTCGCAGAAACAGCGGCAGGATTTACCCATCTTCGTGACACCTCGGTGGCCGACCGGCCTCTATCGCTTTCGATATGGTATCCTTCGGAAGAACAAGCATGGGACACTATCGGAGGTAATGCTGTCTTCGAAGGGGCTACAGCCGCCTCGGATGCTCCCGTTCCGGAAGGAACACTCCCTGTGGTAGTGGTTTCGCACGGCGGCTTGCGATCAGCGACCGACTCTGGCGCGTGGCTCAGTTCATCCATAGCTAGAGCAGGCTATGTGGTTGTCGAGGTCAATGCGCCGCGGCCGGACAATGCGACTACTGCCGTGAACGAGATCTGGCAGAGGCCACAGGATATCCGCCGTGCCATAGATCTGGTGCTGGCTGACGAAGTGTGGGGGCCGCGGATTGATGAAAGCAAGGTCTCCGTTGCAGGATTTGCGCTTGGCGCGACCGCTGCCCTTTCCGTTGCCGGAGTAAAGATGGATAAAGCACGCTATCTGCGTTCCTGCGCCGCCGACAGCACCGCGGAAGGACCAGATTGCAGATGGTATGCCGCACAGGGCGTAGACCTGTCGGAAACCAGTGCAGATGGCTTGGCAGGGCTGGTCCCAGATCTTCGTGTGTCGTCGGTGATCGCTGTGAACCCCGAGTATTCGGTCGCTCTAAGTGCTGTCCCTGCCGGCGTGAGCGCGCTGCAGATTTCTCTCGGAGATCCTGGTCAAACATCAGGCGACGGCGAGATTGCTCAAGCCGTTGTCATACCCCAAGCATCCGCTTTAGACGCTTTCGCCGTTTGCACAGACGCTGGACCGGAGATCCTGATTGAGGAAGAGGGCGATCCGTCGCTCTGTGGCGTTTCGACAGAAGCACGCCGCGCCGTCCACCAGGAAGTCTCCGATATGATCATCTCCTTCCTCAGGATTGATCGGGAATAGGCGGGCGCTGACCGTCCGCAATGGGCTCTTTCGCGACCATCGGCGGACACGGAGGCCATCGCCAGGCTTACTTAGTTCTCGCCCTTCTTTGCCTCTGGCGCAGACAACAGCGCCATCCCGTAGGCTCGCGGCCCGATAAAGCTGTATCGCCGGTAGATCTGCCTGACGCGATGCAGCTTCCAAACCGGCTCATCATGGACGTTCTGCTGTCGGGCCAGTGGATAGCGCCGCCTGGTGAACTCCTCTGCGATTTCCTGAAACGTCAGTCCCTCCTTCCGCATCGTCTCGATCGTCGGGCCGAGGGTTGCGGCGAACCGGTCGGCGCGGAGCTTGCTGGTCATGACGCCGCGCTGCCTGGCTTGCCCCGCGTCCTTGGCCCGGGACGGATGAGCAAAACCCAACTTCACGCCGCGCTTGATTGCCTGTTGCAGTGCGGCTGACGTTCGCTGCGAGATCGCCTCGGCCTCATTCTCAGCGACGGCAGCCATGATGTGCATGGAGAGACGGTTCGCCGCCGGCATGTCGCAGGCCTCGATCTCAAGCCGGCTATCCGCCATGAGGGTGGAGATGAAGCTGACACTTCGGGCGAGGCGGTCCAGCTTGGCGATCAGAAGGACGGCTTTTGATCGCACGGCAATCGAGCGCGCGGCCCGCAGCTGGGGCCGCTGCGAGTTGCGGCCGGACTCGATCTCAGTGAACTCGGCAATCACTTCGGCGCCGCGGCTGCGGGCATGTCGCATCACCGCGTCGCGCTGCGCGTCGAGGCCGAGGCCCGAGTTGCCCTGCTTCTGGGTCGAGACGCGGTAGTAGGCGACATATTTCATCAGGCTCTCCGACTGAAACTGGCTTTTTGCCAACTGTGAACGTGGCGTGGGTATGGGTGATTTGCATGAAAGGGTTATGCCTAAGGGCCTGCACATGGCGCAAGGTGATCATGGTGTGGACCGCTTCGAAAGTGGTCCCTTTGGGCCGCTAGCCTCTGCCATCAACAGAAGTCCCGGTAGAACACGAAGCGGACACTGACTGACGTCCCGGCGCTCGAAGTGAATAGCTCATTGCTGACGCTCGCGGGTCCGGTCCGTCTGACTCCCGAAGGCTGCGATAGTCTCACAGCCGCAATTCGCCATAGGGCTGTCCCTCCCGATGGACCTTGTTGCACATCTCAGTGAGGGGGATTCACTGAGCGCGTCCTGAGGGTTAGGTCGAGGGCATGCCGAAGCCTTCCCCGATCCGCTACCGCACGACGAACTGGTCAAACTACAATGCGGCGCTGCGCAAGCGCGGCTCGCTGTCGGTCTGGTTCGATCCCGAGACGGTCTGGCACGCCGACAAGACCGGCAAGCGCGGGCGACCCGAGACCTTCTCGGACGCTGCCATCCAGACCTGCTTGACCCTGAAAGTGCTCTTCGGGCTTCCGCTCCGGCAGACGGTCGGACTGGTTGAAAGCCTGATCCAGATGGCGGGACTTGATTGGCCGGTTCCGGACTATTCGACGCTGTGCCGCCGGCAGGCGCGGATCGCGGTGCAGGTCCCGTATCGCGCGTCCGGGCAGCCCCTGAACCTGTTGATCGACAGCACCGGTATCAAGTTCCGCGGGGACGGCGAGTGGCAGACCCGCAAACATGGCCCGTCACGCCGGAGGCAATGGAGAAAGGTCCACCTCGCCATGGACGCGGGCACTGGGGATGTGCGCGCGGTCGAGTTGACCTCGAGCCGCCAAGGCGACAGCCCGCTGCTGCCGGAGCTTCTGGCGCAGATCCCGCCGGAAGAGACGATCGGCACGGTCACCGCAGATGGTGCTTACGATACACGACGATGCCATGGCGCGATCATCGACCGAGGCGCGGATGCCGTCATACCGATCCGGCGCAATGGCCGCGCCTGGAAAGAAGACTGTCCCGCTGCTGCCGCGCGAAATGAGATCCTGCGGGCAACCAGGCGCTTGGGCCGGGCGCTCTGGAAGAAGTGGACCGGCTATCACGCCCGAAGTCGGGTCGAAGCTTTGATGAACTGCCTGAAGCTCTTCGGCGAGAGGATCATGTCACGAGACCCCGCCCGCCAGACCGCCGAAATCCAGATCCGCATCGCCATCATGAACCGCTTCTCGGCCCTTGGCAGGGCCGAGATCGAAGCAGTCCGCTGAAGAATGGCGGGAAAGGGGGCAGTCATGCTCGGGGCTGATTTGCGCAACATCGCCAATACTAAGCAAAGGCATTTCGGAAATAGTAGCAGCTAATCCTGACGGCTTCTACAGAACGGCCGATCAAGTAGTTTCAAACGTTCAAGAAGCTTTCGACCTGCATAAGCAGAACATAGAGGCCCTTAAGAAAAAGCGCTGGAAGTTTCTCGGTCATGACATTGGAGGCTGGCTCGTAACCGGATCCTTGGAAATTGGAGCAGCGGCGCTCGGAACTCCGGCCATGGGATTAGGAGCCCTCGTGGCGCAAAATACCTTCGATCTACCTAAGCTTAAAGATCTTCCGAAGGGGAATCGAGAAACAAAATCAGCACTGGATCATGCCAAGAGTTCGCCGGTTGGCCTTCTTTTCAGCCACAGGCCAAAGTGACGGACGGATCCGCAGATCTGAGCGTGTCAGCCACGTGGGCTCGAGAGAGATGCTCGCCGTATACTGACACCCAGCTATTTCGGCGTTGATGTCGGCGAATGCCGGGAATGTCTCGCATAGATGCCGGACAGCCCACGCGCTGCTCCGACCGCTTTGAGACCTTCCGGTCATCCACCTCACCTGCAGACTTACGTTCTTCACTCAAGGGCAGCTAGGCCCAGCATCCGAAGAGCGGCCTGACGGCAGTGCAGCATGGCGAGCACCTAAAATTGCGGAAGCGGCCCTTCACCGGTGCCGGGTGCGTCCGGTAGCTTGGCTGAGCCAGGGGGTGAGGCTCTCCGTCAGCGCAGCCGCTTGGCCTGCGCAACCTCCTCAGCGTTGACCGCCAACTGCAAGAGCCGGTGGCGCAACACATCTAACTGGCCCCCTCGGAGGTTTGGCTGAAGAGTTTTCCCCAAGCGGTAGAGGGCTGCGAAATCCTGGATGCTTCGAATGGCGTTCTCAAGAGATAAAGCTCCAACTGCTCCGCGATCCTGATCGAGCCATCGAACAACCTGCATCACCCGCGCACTGTCCGCCTGTCCAAGCAGCTGACGGAAGAACGCTGCTTGGAGCGGCTTGGGCACGCGGGCATTTAGGAGATCAGGAACCATTACAGAGGGCCATTTTTTATCGATGATGGCATAGGCAATTCGCTCAGCTTGGTCGTTTTGAAGGTCATATTCGGCTTCGGTAAGCATCTTTAGAACAATGCTTGCGTCGGTGACTGAATTCACGAAGCTTTCTATAGCTGCCGGATGGACCTTTCGGTGACGAGAAAGCTCTGCCGCCGTAGCGATCATGGACTGAAAGCCCCCTTTATCGAGTATCCACCAAGTGTCCAGATCGCGGGTCGGTCTCATCCGAGCAATTAGCTCGCCGAGCCGTGAACCGGCTTCTGCTTTGTACTGGAGAGTGAGCGTGTTTATTACTGCACCATCTACCGGGCACTGAATATCACCAAACAATTGGAACAGCTTCCCGAAAAACGGCATCGATACCTCTGAAAGGTGACCGCTTAGTCGGTGAAGAGCAACGCTCATATAGTCGCTCCCGAACTGATTATCCGGGTTGATACTGGTGGATTTCAAAAAGGGGTCCAAAAGAACAGATCGCAGCGTATCTTCAAACGAAATTGGCGCTTCGAAATCATGAGGGACGGGTGTTCTATCTTGATCTGAGTATGGCGAAATGTCTGCATTGGCATTCTGCTCAATAAAACGCGCGATCATCTCCAAGCGAACGTCTCTCATTTTTTTGCGGTTCGTCTGTTGCCGCTCATGCTCCCTCCCGCTACGGAGCTGCCGCCTCTGCTGCTCCGTTAGAAGTGCGCCCTCAAACTGCGTTCCGAGACCGACGAGGAAGGAAACGTCTTGTGATCGCAGGTCAACTCCCGTGAGATCCGCGCCAAGATACATGATCATTGGGTCCTGACCTGCAATCTCCGCAAGCTCACGCAGGTCATCTGTGTCAGCGCGCAGAAGGGTCTCAGCGGTTGAAATCGCCTTCATCAGCGACGGGGATAGTTGCGTCATAAATGGTTAGCTCCGAAAATCGATCAGACAGATCCCCGACCAGCAG
Source organism: Paracoccus sp. T5 (assembly GCF_048538155.2). Lineage (GTDB taxonomy): Bacteria > Pseudomonadota > Alphaproteobacteria > Rhodobacterales > Rhodobacteraceae > Paracoccus. The sequence continues at coordinate 71,699 of NZ_JBLWIC020000003.1, read as the reverse complement.
ACCTTCCCGGAGTATCTGCTCCTTTAAAAAGGCTTCGGCGGCTTTCATTCTGGCCTTATGACCGGGGCGACTGAGCAGAGCCCCGTTTTCTTCCTCATCTTTAAGCTGGATCTCGTATATGTCGATGTCTTCCCGCAGGCATCGAACCTCTACCCGTGAAACGGGAGGAAAGCCCTTCTCCGTGTCCTTCTGAACTACATGGGGAGGACGCAGGTCTTGTAGAACCAGGCGCGGTTCCTGCTCTCCATCCCAAACTGATCCATGCAGTCTCCCATTCGGCAGCGACTTGCCGTCAAGCTCCCATGCCCAGTGTCCATCTCGGGAATGCTTGTTAAGCTCGTGATAAGCGCTCACTTCCTGCGTCGACGTGGTCTCCTTCTTCTTCTCGATAGTAGCAGACCCATCGAACGCGCCCGACACGGCTGAAATCGCTGCTTGAATGCCAACGCCCAGCTTGGCAGATCTTGTTGCTGTTGTTTGGACAGTGCTCGGGCTAATTGGATTTTGAAACCGGATACTAGAGCGTGCAATGTGGAAGTAGCGGCGTGAAGGGGCTAGGAATACTACTTCGCACTTCCTGACCGCTAGCTTGAACGTAATATTTGAGCTTTCGCCGCCGCTAATTCTCTCTTCGCTGAAGCTGGCGTTCGCGTGGAAGGAGAAGTTGGCCTCATCGCCGGGCAGCCTCCTAAACCATGCGGCAATGGCGACTAGCTGACGAAGAGATCTATGGGTGTTGTTGCTGGGCTTGTGATCATGGCTTTCGTCATCCACTTAAAGCTACCTCACCATTTAGGGCCTCATAATGGTCAGGCTCACGAAGTTGGGTCAACAGGTTATGACACTTTGTCCCCGCGCCGGCTTTTCGATGGCAGGCCTTCGCCCGCGGCCCGCATTTCACCGGAAGTTCTTGGCCTTCACCTTCACGCTGTCGATGTGCCGGTCCGGGATGTAGATGTCCCGCGGCCGGGGCCCCTCTGTCGCCTCCACCCGAGGGTCCGGCGCGGGGGCGCCGCGGTGAAACTCGTCGCCGCGCCCGTGGGGCAGGGGGAAGCTGCCGCCGCGGTTGCCGACGCTGGCCAGTTCCGCCGAGAGATCGACGATGCGGTGGGCCACGTGATGGACCACCTCGCCCTCGCGCTGCACCCGGCCCACCACGCCGATCATGCTGGCGCCAAGGATGATCCGGCGGTGTGCCTCGAAGACCTTGGGCCAGACCACCAGGTTCGCCACGCCCGTCTCGTCCTCCAAGGTGATGAACATGACGCCCTTGGCCGAGCCGGGGCGCTGGCGAACGAGAACGATGCCGGCCAGCTTGCACCAGCGGCGGTTGCGCGTGGCCATGGCCTCGGCGCAGGTAATCGCGCCGCGGCGAGCAAGGCCTTGGCGCAGGAAGGCAACAGGGTGGCGGCGCAGCGACAGGCCGGTATGGCCATAGTCTTCGACCACCTCGCGACCCGCCGTCATCGGCCGCAGGGCCACGCCGGGCTCATTGGCCTCGGGCAGCGTCTCGCCCTCCCGGCCGGCGACGGCTGCGAAGAGCGGCAGCTCCTCGTCGCCCAGGCCCTTCAGGTGCCAGAGCGCCTCGCGCCGGCCGAGGCGCAGGGCAGGGCGGAAGCCGTCGGCCTCGGCAATCCGGGTGAGGCTGGCAATCGGCACCCGCACCCGGCGCCAGAGATCCTCGATCGAGCCGAAGGGCTGGTCGGCACGCTGCAGGACGATGGCGGCGGCATGAAGGTTGGCCAGGCCCTTGACCATGCGCAGCCCGAGCCGGACGGCAAAGCGGCTCTCGTTCCCGGTCGGCTCCAGGGTGCAGTCCCAGTGCGAGGAATTGATGCAGACCGGGCGGATCTCCACGCCGTGCTGTTGCGCGTCCCGCACGATCTGCGCCGGGGCGTAAAAGCCCATCGGCTGGCTGTTCAGCAGCGCCGCGCAGAAGACGTCCGGATGCCAGCACTTCAGCCAGGATGAAGCATAGGAGATCAGCGCGAAGCTGGCCGCGTGGCTTTCGGGAAAGCCGTAGGAGCCGAAGCCTTCCAGCTGCCGGAAGGTGCGCTCGGCAAAGTCCGGCGCGTAGCCGCGGTCGATCATGCCCTGCACCAGCTTGTTGCGGAAGCGCGAGACGCCGCCGGTGAACTTGAAGGTCGCCATGGACTTCCTGAGCATGTCGGCCTCGCCCGGTGTGAAGCCCGCGCATTCGATGGCCACCCGCATGGCCTGCTCCTGGAAGAGAGGCACCCCGAGCGTCTTGCCCAGCACCTTCTCCAGCTCCGGCGTCGGAAACTCCACCGGCTCCAGCCCCTCCCGCCGGCGCAGGTAGGGGTGAACCATGTCGCCCTGGATCGGCCCGGGCCGCACGATCGCCACCTGCACCACGAGATCGTAGAAGGTGCGCGGCTTGATGCGGGGCAGCATCGCCATCTGCGCCCGGCTCTCGATCTGGAAGGTGCCGAGCGTGTCGGCCTTGCGGATCATTGCATAGGTGCGCGGATCCTCGGCCGGGATGGTGGCCAGGTCGTGGCGGATGCCCTTGTGCCCGGCCAGCAGCTCCAGCCCCTTGGCCATGCAGGTCAGCATGCCGAGCGCCAGCACGTCGACCTTCATGAACTTCAGCGCCTCGATGTCATCCTTGTCCCATTCGATGATCTGGCGGTCCTGCATCGCCGCGGGCTCGATCGGCACCAGGTCATCCAGCCGGTCATGGGTCAGCACGAAGCCGCCCGGATGTTGGCTGAGGTGCCGCGGCGTGCCGTGCAGTTCCGCCGCCAGCTCCAGCGTCAGCCGCAGGCGCCGGTCGGCGGGATTGAGCCCCAGCCCCCGGATCTGCTCGTCGCTCACCCCTTCCTCCGACCAGGACCAGATCTGGCTGGAGATCGACTGGATGAGGTCTTCGGGAAGTCCGAGCGCCTTGCCCACGTCGCGCAGGGCGCCCTTGGTGCGGTAGCGGATCACCACGGCCGTCAGCGCGGCGCGGTCGCGGCCATAAGTCTCGTAGATCCACTGGATGACCTCTTCGCGCCGCTCATGCTCGAAATCCACGTCGATGTCAGGCGGCTCGCGCCGCTCCTCGCTCACGAAACGCTCAAAGAGAAGATCGTTGCGGCCCGGATCGATCGAGGTGATGCCGAGGACGTAGCAGACGGCGGAGTTCGCCGCCGAGCCGCGCCCCTGGCAGAGGATGCCGCGCCCGCGCGCAAAGCGCACGATGCTGTTCACCGTCAGGAAATAGGGCGCGTAGTCCAGTTTTTCGATCAGGCGCAGCTCGTGCTTCAGCGAGGCCACGACGTCATCCGGGATGCCCTCGGGATAGCGCGCCTTCGCGCCCTCCCAGGTCACTGCTTCCAGCGTCTGCTGCGCCGTCAGGGCCGGATCGTCGCGCTCCTCGGGATACTGGTAGCTGAGCTCGTCGAGCGAGAACCGGCAGCGCGCGGCGATCTCGGCCGTCCGCGCCAGCGCCTCCGGGTCGCGCGGGAAGAGCCGGTGCATCTCCGCCGGCGGCTTCAGGTAGCGGTCGGCGTGACGCTCGCGGCGAAAGCCCAGGGCATCGACCGTCGCGCCCACACGGATCGCCGTCACCACGTCCTGCAGGATGCGGCGGCCGGGCACGTGGAAGAGAACATCGTTCGTCACCACCGTCGGCACCCGCAGACGCGCTGCGAGGTTCGACAGCTCGTGGAGCCGCAGCTGGTCATTCGGCCGCCGCCGCAGGGTCAGCGCCAGATAGGCCCGGTCACCGAAGGTGTCGCGCAGGCGACGCAGCCGCAAGGCACAGTCGTCGTCGGCGAGATCCGGGACCAGGACCGCGATCAGCCCCTCCGCATAGAGGACCAGATCGGCCCATTCCAGGCGGCACCTGCCCTTGCCCGCGCGCGACTTGCCCAGGGACAGGAGCCGGCAGAGGCGCGAGTAGGCGGGGCGATCCGTCGGATAGACCAGCACCGACATGCCGCAGGCGAGGTCCAGGCGGCAGCCGACGATCAGGCGGATGCCGGTGTCCCGCGCGGCCTCATGCGCCCGCACGATGCCCGCCAGCGAGTTGCGGTCGGTGACGGCCATGGCCTCGATGCCCATGAGCGCCGCCGTGGCGAACAGCTCCTCGGCCGAGGAGGCACCGCGCAGGAACGAGAAGTGCGAACTGACCTGCAACTCGACATAGCGGCTCATCCGAAGACCCCGTGCAGGAACCAGCGATGCGACCCGGTATCCAGGTTCTCCCCGTCCCCCGCGCGGAAGATCCAGAAGCGCTCCCCCGCCTCATCCTCGATGCGGAAGTAGTCGCGCACCGCGATCAGCTCGGCATCGCGCTTCCACCATTCCCCGAAGACCCGTTCCGGCCCGTCGGCGCAGCGGACCCGCCGGCGGACGCCGCGCCAGGCGATCCAGTTCGGCGGATGGTCGGGCAGCAGCGCGAGTGTCTCGATAGGCTCGGGGCGGGGCAGGAGGCGCGAGGGGCGCGGCCAGTGATCCGGCCAGCCTGCGCCGACCGGCTCGGCCAGCGCCCCGATGCGCGTGACCGATCGCTCCGGCACGTCGCTCGACACCGGCGCCATGCGGTAGACAGACCGGGCGCCCACGCGATTGGCCAGCGTGTCGATGAGACCCGAGAGGTCCGGGGCCTCTTCCTCCAGCAGGGAGGTCGCCGCCTGGCGAGGGGCCAGCGGCTCGGCGATGGAAGCGGTCAGTGTCATGATCTCGATGCCGAAGCCGGGGGCGATCGTCTCGATCCTGTCGCAGAGAAGGCGCGTCAGGCGCTTGGGATCGCGCTGCGGGACGGCGAGCCCCACGCGCACCGTCTCGATCCGGTTGTCCACCCGGTAGCAGAGGAGATCGAGGCGCCGGGCGCCCAGGCCCTTTTCCTCCAGCGCCGTGCAGAGCTGCGGAACCAGCTTGCCGATATAGCGGGCGATGGTCTCGGCCGCACCGATGGGCTCGGCAAAGGCCCGACGCACCTCCACCACCCCCTCCGGGCGGAGCGGCTCGATCGGCTCAGACGCTTCCCCAAGCGCCTGGTCGAGCCGGCGGCAGAGTTCACGCCCGAAACGGCGGGTGAGCGGTGCGCGGGGCTGGGACATGAGGTCACCGATCGTGACGAAGCCCAGGGTGCGCAGTCCGGCCGCAACGGCCTGCGGCAGCCGCAATGCCTCAAGGGGCAGGGCTGCGATTGCCGCCTCCGTCGTGCCGGGGTCGGCGGTCGCAGCAGGATCCGCCGCAAAGCGTGCCAGGGCATGTGCCGCCCCCCAGGTGTCGGCGATGGCGGCGCGGGCGGTGATGCCCGAGAGGGTGAGGCGTCCCAGAAGCGCCTCCAGCATGGCCGCCTCGCCGCCGTGGAGAGGGTCGGCGCCGGTGGAGTCGATCACCACGCCGTCGGGCAGGTCGGAGGCCACGATGGGGCTGAACCGCTGCAGGATCCAGAGCGCCAGCCGGTCCAGGCTGGCGGCATCCTCGCGGGGGTTGGCCAGCTCCACGCGCAGATCGGGGACCAGGGCCTGCGCCTTGGTCACGGGCATGCCCACGCGCAGCCCCGCACCTTGGGCGGCCGGACAGGCTGCCGTCACGAGACGCCGGTTGCCCACGCGGCCCGCCACGATCAGGGGCGCCTCAGCCGAAGGCGCTGACGCGTCCTCCTGCCGTCGCAGCCGATCCACGGGCCACATCGGCAGGAAGACCGAGATGACCCGTGCCATCACATGCCTCCAGTTCGAGATCGAAGGAATCGCCCGCCCGTGCGCGGATCAGCTCGATCAGCCAGCGGGCGCGTCCCACGCCCGGTACCGGCAGGGGCGTCGACGGCAGCACCGAGATCCGCCAGCGGGTCATCGCCGCCGTCGGCTGGCCGAAGTCGCTGGCATCCGCCTGCCTGCGCCAGCGCCTGAGCGCGATCCCCAGGGTGCCGGTGCCCTTGGCGGCCAGGTGAAGCCGGCGCGACGCGGTCATCGACAGATGCGCCACATCGCCCACAACGGCAGCCAGCCCTCCATGCCGCAGGCCCTCTTCCATCGAGGCTAGAACCGATCTGTCGTCGCCCGCTTCCACGTAGATCACCCGGTCGGGCGGCAGGCCGGCCTGCTCAAGCCCCGGGGCGAAGAGATCGGCTTGGGTGACGCACCAGAGGACAGGGCCGGGCAGGCGGGCCGCGATACCGGCGGCAAAAGAACTGGCCGCCGCGCCATCCACAGCACCATTCCCGCCGCCCGCCACTTCATGAAGGCAGCCGAGGGCCAGCCCGCCTTGCGGCAGGCGTTTATCGAGGGCCGCCACTCCGAAGGGCAGCACAGCCTGCACCCGCGCCCCATCGCCCTCGAGCCGGGAGATTTTCTGGCGCAAGGCCGCGATGGCGGAACTGCTGTTGCCGGGCGGCATGACGGAGCGGGCTCCTCTGGACGTGAAACACCAAAGCGGTGTGTTCCCTTTTTGTTCCTTTGGTCCCGCTGTGTCAACCTGGCCGGATTTCGGAGCAACCGTACCGTCGCCAGAAAAGCATGAGAATGACCTGCAAGGTTGCCTTGATTTCCGCAATGGGTTTTCTGACACTTCGGTGATGCGCTGGCTGTGACCTCCATCGCTTCGTGGCGGGGTTTCTCCAGGCTAGGTGGCAGTCTTCCGGCGCCTGAGAGTGCGGTAGACGGTGGGCCGGGACACCGAGAAGGGCTCGGCCAAATCGCTGATGCTGTAGTCGCCGGTATCGCGCATGCGCCTGAGCTCCCTCTGCTGGCGCTCAGAAAACTTGGGCTGCTTGCCTCGGAGCCGACCTCGGAATGTCGATGGGCGACTTGCGCACATTCTCGGAGAGGCAAAGCCGTCATCTTGCAAAACTCGTTGTTAAGATCGAATGGATCGCTACCCCAGAAGGCAAGTTGGAGTTCGAGAGGATGTATCCCCGGTCGCGTCACGTTTGGGCACACCCGCAGGTGACAGGAAAATGTGACAGCCCAAAACGTCACATATAAGTGTCGCGGTAACATTTGTGACAGTATCAGGGTGTCAGCCACCCTAACGTTACGGATTGCCCATGCCCCGGATTGGATATGCCCGCATCAGCACCACGAGTCAGGACCTCGACATCCAGAAAGCAAAGCTGAAGGAAGCAGGCTGCGAGATCATTCGTTCGGAGATCGGTTCCGGCGCGTCCTGCGATAACCGCACCGAACTGGCGACCGTTCTAGAGTTTCTGCGCGTGGGCGACGAGCTGGTCGTGCATCGCCTGGACCGGCTCGGTCGCTCGACGCGCGATGTGCTGAACCTGGTGCATGAGCTGGACGCCAAGGGGGCGTCGCTTCGTGTTCTCGAACCGGAAGTCAGCACCGCAGGCGACATGGGCCGCATGGTCATCACCGTCCTTGGCATGGTGGCCGACATGGAGTTGAAGTTCATCCGCGACCGTCAGCGCGCCGGGATCGAAGCGGCGAAAAGCAGGGGAACCTACAAGGGACGACAGAAGCGGGTGGATGACGCGGAAATCCGCAGGCTGGCATTGCAGGGCGTCTCCAAAGCTCAGATTGCGCGCGATCTCGACGTGTCCCGCATGACGGTCTATCGGGCACTGGAGGTCAAAGATGCCCGAAGCGGACATAAAAATTGAATAGGGCGAGCGGCAGCTATGCGGGACGCTTGATCCTTGCCGCGCCTGCGGATGTTTTAGTGCGCCGGGCGAGAAGTAGACTAATTCAGATGGAGAGGCTCAGAAGGCGTAGCGCAGGCCTGCGAGTAGGTCGAAGGTCTCGAGCTTGCCATCGAAGTTATCCCCGCCCGGGCCGTCGAACCTGCCCGACTCGGTCTGGAACCAGCGTCCCTCGGCATAGAACGTGACATTGGGGTTCAGTTCGTAGCCAACGCCGCCGATCAGCTGGTAAGCGAGCAACGTATCGGCGTCGTAATTCTGGCCGGGGACGCTCGTCTCCACGTTGACCCCGCCGATGCCGCCGCCGAGATAGGGCCGGATCGCCCCGGTCGCGCCCATCCCGTCGAACATGTATATCGCGTTGAACATGAGGGCGTTGGCAGAGGTGTCGCCGTCCGCCCTGGCGCTTTCGTCATCCTCATCACGATCCGTGATGGCGGCATCGGCGCTGCGGTAGGCGTATTCGATCTCCATCGAGATATTCGGCGTGAAGGCCGCGCCAACCGCGACGCCTAGAGTATGCCCGGTCTCGTAGTCGAAGCTGGGGCGGGCGATCTGCTCGCCGTCCTCCCTGAGGGTGGTTTCAAAGTTCGACGGCCAGGTCGTGCCTCCAAAACCTTTGACGTAAATATCTCCCTGCGACAGCGTCTGAGCGGACGCCATCCCCGCGCCCCCCGCCAGCGCCGCGATCGCCACTGCTGCAGTCAAAGGCGCTTGTTTCATAGACTTTTCCCTTTCCCTCTTCTTCACCCAAACTCATTTTAAGTTATGTCAGGGCGATCAATTTGTGAGCGATTCTTCGAGGCGCGGGGAATTTAACAGAGAAAGCCTTCGGTTTGGGCCCCGCGGGTTGCCGGAGCATTAGCCTGCATCCTCCGCAAAACGGTTGTTTCTGAGGGGTCAGCAGCTAGAGGTTGAGCGCGGGACAGATAGCGACGTTCGCTATGGGCTCTTTTCGTCGATGCCCGTGGGTTGCACTGGCGGCGGCTATGCGGGACGGAGCGGACGGTGGAACATTACTATTTTGGCAAACGCCCCAACACAGTCAAAAAAGACTGGATCAATAGGTGTTCATTGCCAAGAAAGTACACTGCGGCCGCAGGGACTCCCACTGTCACCACCCCTATAGCCGCTGTGCCGGTGGCCAAGCCTGCGGCTTTCTTAAAGCTGCGCCCGAACTCTCCCTTGCCTGCCAGCGCCTCGGCTACTTCGCGGGCTTTGGTTTCATCCTGCAATTGTTGAGTCAGGCGCCTGACAAGCGCTTCAAGCTGGACGATCTGCAGCTCTAGCTTCGCTTGTTCCAGCGGGTCAGTAGCGGGCTCAGAGGCAGGCGCAAGATGTTCAAGCGCTTCTGCAAATTCCAGCATGGTTTGCAGGGGTTCGGCCAGATAATTTCCGCTTGTGGCAGGAACGTCGCGCAACGCCGTCCTGATCTGGCCCGCAAATTTCTGCGCGGTCAGACGTGTGAGAGCTGGATAGTGCAACAAATGCCTGATCTGCGCCTTGGCCGTCTTTACCTTGGGCGGGTCTACTGCCCCCCCAATCGGCTGCGAAGAGCCGCCGTCGGGGGTGGCATAGGGGGCATAGGGCTCGGGCCATGGCGGCAGGCTGCGCAGATAGTTCAGCGTTTTGCGGGTGCGCTCATTATCATCTTTGATCTGCGCCAGTTCTGCCAGCTGCGCATCACGTTGGGTGGCAGGGGTGTTCTGGAAAGTGAGGCCGTTGCTGCGATCCGTTCCCAGCTTGTCAAGCTCCGCAATCGGGCGCAGGTCAGCGATCCGGGCGTCGTCGAGGTTGAGGGTCTTCAAGCTCTTCAAATCCGTCAGCGGCGCGAGGTCGGTGATCGGGGTGTCGTAGAGTTGGAGGGTCGTCAAGCCCTTCAAGCCCGCCAGCGGCGTGAGGTCGGTGATCGAGGTGTCGTAGAGTTGCAGGGTCGTCAAGCCCTTCAGGCTCGCCAGCGACGTGAAGTCGGTGATCCGGGTGTCGTTGAGGTTGAGGTTCTGCAAGCCTTCCAGGCCCGCCAGCGGCGCGAGGTCGGTGATCGGGGTGCTGTCGAGGGTGAGGATCTGCAAGCCCGTCAAGCTCGCCAGCGGTGCGAAATCGGTGATCGGGGTGCGGCCGAGGTTGAGGATCTGCAAGCCCTTCAAGCCCCATAGCGGCGCGAGGTCGGTGATTTGGGTGCCGGAAAGGTTGAGGATCTGCAAGCTCGTCAAGCCTGCCAGCGGCGCGAGATTGGTGACTCGGGTGTTGAGGAGAATGAGGGACTGTAAACCCTTCAAACCCGCCAGCGGTGCGAGATCAGCGACTTGGGTGTCGTCGAGGGTGATGGTCTGCAAGCCTGAAAGATTTTCAATCTCTGGTGGCAGACGGTCCAGGGCAGGGAAGTCGTCTCTGCCGAAATGCAGCTCCTTCTCGCCTGTCCTTGCGGCCTTTGCGATCTTTTCTTGCGCCTTTGCAAAGGCCATGTCTGCGTCACTCAAATCAACCTGGCTCCCTTGTATGTCGCTTTTGATATTCTGCGCATCGTCAATGCAGAAGCTCTGTTTTCGAAAGCGTGCAACGAACGCGCACTGGCCGTCAGCTTTGGGCTCCTTGCACCGCTGCCCGGTCGCGGCCTTGGCGGCAGCTATGCAGGGCCAAGCAGTTGTGATGCGACCGCGTTCTTGCTGATCAGACAGGTTCAGCGTATCTCGACAGGATGCGGCATACGCAGCCCCCCTACACCTACTGTATCGGCTCATGAAACCCCATCGACATCGACGGAGTGGCGAACCGCGTTCGCCACAGCAACAGCGTGATCCCGGCAACCATGTTCTTGAGAGCACAAGCGCAAAGGGCAAGATCCGAGGCACGGCGCGACAACTCGTCGAGCGTTATCTTCAGTTTGCAGAAGAAGCCCGGCTTGCGAATGATCGCGTGGCGTCCGAGGCCTTTCTGCAATCGGCCGAGCACTATGTCCGCTTGGGCAATCCCGTTTGTCACCCCGACACCCGACCTGTGAAGCACCGGCCTCACGCGCCTGCGCCGACTGCGCCGACTGCGACAGAGGTGTGCTCTTCTGCCGGTGATGCGTGCACCACTGTTCCAGTGGCTATGGTGTGCGCGGAACAAGCGCCTGAGCCTGAGGCTGTCAATGTAGAGACAGCGCCAAAGCGCCGCGAGTCCCGGAGCCCAGAGCAAGCCCGGATCGCGAAACGGGCCGCGGCAGCGGCTGTTCTTGAGCGGGTTGCGGGACAGCATGGCTACACATTGGCACAGCTGGGCCTGGTGCTTCGGTCATAAGGAGCCCTACCTGAAGGACTGGCGCGGCATCCCGAAGGCGCAGGAGATGCTGGACATCGTGACAATGGTTCAGTGACGTAAGGAGGGGCGGCATGATCGCTGCTGTCCCAATCACAGGAGAACGTCATGAAGATCACTCGCTCTGGCCAGACAGCTTCCACGGTCGGCCCCTCCGACTGGTTCACCGGCACCGTCCGGATCGATCCCCTGTTCAGCGCCGAAGCACCAGGCCGCACCGGTGGAGCGCACGTTACGTTCGAGCCAGGGGCACGCACGGCCTGGCACACGCATCCCGCCGGTCAGACCCTTATCGTGACCTTCGGGCGCGGCCTGGTTCAGCACGAGGGCGGGCCCGTCAGGGAAATCCGTGCGGGGGATGTGGTCTGGTTTCCCGCTGGGGAAAAGCACTGGCATGGTGCCGCACCCGATACCGCCATGAGCCACATTGCCATTCAGGAGACCATCGATGGCACGGCTGTGACCTGGATGGAGAAGGTTTCGGATAGTGAGTACCTGGACCGCCAGTAGCGTCCTGCTTGAACGCACTGTCCGGGGATCAGCTGGATTTCTGGAAGGCTGCCGGATCATCACAACAGACACGCAAAGAAGGTGCAGTTCGTTCACTGCCCCGTCCATGAGCGACTGCTTTCGGGAAGCTGCGCCACCAGCCAGCGGAAGTGTCGCGTGGCAGCAGTGGGCTCTTCACGTTGATCCTGCCACCTCACCTGATTGTCGGCTTTTCAGTTAAGGCTTTAAGCGAGGTCGCTGACAAATAGCGTCAACAGAACCCTGCCATTTAGCGCAGAAATCTACACGCAGGGATCGGCACAAAGCGTGCAAGGCGTCCGTTACACGATCCTCTTTCGGGCACGTTCGAGGGGCGCGGCCCAAGCTGGCAGGGGAGGCTCCCCATGAGACAGGACACGTCCGGGTCGACCGGAGCTCCCTTCGCGGCTCTCCCCGAGGACCGACGCCGCGAGGTCATGGCCCGCCTGGCGGTGCTCCGGCCCGCCCTCGAGGAGGAGGTGCCTCTCGCGGGCCGCGGCCGAGGCAAGCGTGCCGCTCCGGACCGCGCAGCGCTGGCTGGCGCGCTACCGCAAGGACGGCATGCAGGGCTTCACACATCCACATGCTCGCCGTGCTGCGATGCCGTCCGCCTAAAGCATTAGCAGGTAACCTCCTATACCCTTGCGCGAATGAGGTTACTTGTCACCCGACGATGGTCGCCTCGGTGGCGGTACGCAGCTCGTCCTCGCTAACCCCGTCGACCAGCTCGACGATGCGCAGCCCGCCCTCGACCACGTCCAGAACGCCCAGATTGGTGATGATCCGGTCGACCACGCCCTTGCCGGTCAACGGCAGAGTGCAGGACTTCAGAACCTTGGATCCGCCGGCCTTGTTGGTGTGGTCCATGACCACGATCACCCGGCCCACGCCCGCGACCAGGTCCATTGCGCCGCCCATGCCCTTGACCAGCTTGCCGGGGATCATCCAGTTGGCCAGGTCGCCCTCCTCGGAGACCTCCATCGCGCCCAAGATGGCCGCCGCGATCTTGCCGCCGCGGATCATGCCAAAGCTGGTGGCACTGTCGAAATAGGACGTGCGCGGCAGTTCGGTGATCGTCTGCTTGCCCGCGTTGATCAGGTCGGGGTCCTCCTCACCCTCGAACGGGAAGGGGCCCATGCCCAGCATGCCGTTCTCCGACTGCAGGGTGATGTCCTTGTCGCCCACGTAGTTCGCGACCAGCGTCGGGATGCCGATCCCCAGGTTCACGTACCAGCCGTCCTGCAACTCCTGCGCGGCACGGGCGGCCATCTGGTTGCGGTCCCAGCCTTTCGGTGCGTCGGGCATCAGACGGCCTCCTTCTTGCGGGTGGTGCGCTGTTCGATGCGCTTTTCATGCGTGCCTTGGATGATCCGGTGGACATAGATGCCCGGCAGGTGGATCAGGTCGGGGTCCAGGCTGCCCCGCGGGACGATCTCCTCGACCTCGGCGACGCAGACGCGGCCGCACATCGCGGCGGGCGGGTTGAAGTTCCGCGCCGTTTTGCGGAAGACTAGGTTGCCGGTGTCGTCGGCCTTCCAGGCCTTCACAATGGACAGGTCGGCCACGATCCCGCGCTCCAGGATGTAATCCTGGCCGTCGAAATTCTTTACCTCTTTCCCCTCGGCAATGACGGTGCCGACCCCAGTCTTGGTGTAGAAGCCGGGGATACCGCTGCCGCCGGCGCGCATGCGCTCGGCCAAGGTGCCCTGGGGGTTGAACTCCAGCTCCAGCTCTCCGGACAGGTACTGGCGCATGAACTCGGCGTTTTCACCGACATAGCTGCTGATCATCTTGCTGATCTGGCGCGTGTCCAGCAGCTTGCCCAGGCCGAACCCGTCCACGCCGCAATTGTTGCTGGCGATGGTCAGGTCCTTGACCTTCGACGCCACCAGCGCGTCGATCAGAAGCTCGGGGATCCCGCAAAGGCCAAAGCCGCCCGCCGCGATGAACATCCCGTCATGAAGCAACCCCTCCAGCGCCGCATCTGCGCTGCCATAGACCTTTTTCATGCCGCAACCTCCCTCAGCCCCAGGATCTGCCGTGCCTGCTGCCAGGTCGCAACGGGACGGCCGGCCCGCGCGCAGATATCGGCAGCGCGCGTGACCAACGCCGCGTTCGATGGCGCCAGCGTCTTGCGGTCCAGCCGCACGTTGTCCTCGAGCCCCGTGCGGGCATGGCCGCCGGCCTCGATCGCCCATTCGTTCAGCGTCAGCTGATGCGCGCCGATGCCGGCGGCGCACCAGGGAGCATCCTCGCCGAAAAGGCGCTTCACCGTGCGGATGTAGTAGTCGAACACGTCCCGGTCGACGGGCATCGCGTTTTTCACCCCCATCACGAACTGGACATAGGGCCGCGTCTTCAACCGCCCGTCCTTCCACATCGCACGGGCTTGCAGGATATGGCTGAGATCGAAGGCCTCGATCTCGGGCATGACGCCGTGCGTCGCCATCTCGGCGGCCAGCCAGTCCACGAGGTCCGGCGCGTTCTCATAGACCCGCGTCGGGAAATTGTTCGAGCCAACGGCGAGGCTCGCCATGTCGGGGGCGAGCCGCAGCATCCCGCCGCGATCCTTGCCCGCGCCTGAGCGCCCGCCGGTCGACAGCTGCACGATCATGCCGGGGCAATGCTGGCGGATGCCCTCCAGCAGGCGGGCGAAGCGGTCGGGGTCCGAGGTCGGTTTGCCCTCGTTGTCCCGGACATGGGCGTGGACGATGCTGGCGCCGGCCTCGAAGGCCTCATGCGTTGACTCGATCTGCTCGGCAATCGTGATCGGCACGGCGGAGTTGTTCGCCTTGGTCGGCAGGCTGCCGGTGATGGCGACGCAGAGGATGCAGGGGGTCATGTGGTGCTTTCCAATCGTTGTGGCGCCGCCCTGCCTATGAGGCGGCGGCGCACAGGAAGTCCGTCAGGGCTGTGGTGAACCGGGATGCCGCTTCGACATTGACGATGTGTCGTCCCGGCAGGGCGAGATGCCGGCCGTCTTGCACCGCCTCTGCGATGGCCGCGAGATCTGTGGGTGGGCAGACCGGATCGTCGCTTCCCGAGATCGCCAGCAGCGGGCGGGTGATCTGGGCAAGCTGGCCGCGCAGATCCGCCTCGGCCAAGGCGGCACAGCATCCCGTATAGCCGTTGACCGAGGCTGCCGCGAAGCTGTCCAGGATGGGCTTCACGATATCGGGCCGGGCGGCGCGGTAGTCGCTGGTGAACCATCGTTCGGCCGTTGCCGCGATAAGGCCGTGAAGCCCGTTCGCCTTTACCTCGTCAATGCGCGCGTGCCAGCTTTCAGCGGTCCCGATCCTGGCCGCGGTCGCGCAAACTGCGATACGATCGACACGGTCCCCGGCGTGAATGCCCAGCCACTGGCCGGTCAGTCCGCCGATGGACAGGCCGCAGAAATGCGTGCGCTCGATCTTCAGCGCGTCCAGAAGGACGATCACGTCACCCCCCAGATCCGCCAGCCTAAAGGGCGGGGGAGGGGCGGAGGACCTGCCATGACCGCGCCGGTCGTAGCGCAGGATGCGGAAATGCCGTGACATCTCAACAATCTGCGGGTCCCACATGCGTAGATCGGTTCCGAGCGAGTTGCAGAAGGTCAGCCATGGGCCATCCGTTCCGTCGATCCGGTAATGCAGGCGGTGGGTTGGTAGATCGAGCTGCGCCATGTCAAAATTCCTTTGGGGATAGGCGCGCGGCCTCAAGGCCGCGCGCCTGGTTTTGTGCATCGCTTCAGGCTGCGGCAAGCTGGGCATTATCGCGCCCACGCCCATTGGCCAACGCAAAGACCAGCATGGCGATGGTCGAGACAGCCGCAGGGATCGCGAAGATCAGGAAGTTCTCGCCCAGGGGAAGCCCCTGCGCCAGCAGCACTCCGCCCAGAGTCGGCCCAACGATGGCGCCAATCCGGCCTACGCCCGAGGCCCAACCGAGGCCGGTCGAACGAACTGACATGTTGTAAAGCTGCGCAACGCTTGCATAGAGCAGGATCTGCGTGCCGATGGTTGTCGCGCCAGCGATGAAGACCAACAGGAACAGCAGCGCGGGGGCCGGGTTGAAGCCGATAAGCGCAATCGACACGGCGGCGGCGGCGAAGAAGCCCACCACGACCTTGGGCAGGCCGAACCGGTCACCCATCCGGCCGCCGAGGATCGCCCCCGCCATGCCGCCGAAGTTCAGCGAGAACAGCGACAGAAGGCTGGCGCGTTCGGCGTAGCCCGCCTCTTGCAGCACCTTGGGCAGCCAAGACGACAGCAGATAGACCAGCAGCAGGCAGCAGAAGAAGGACAGCCACAGCATCAGCGTGCGCAGCGTCCGACCATGCCGGAACAGCTCGGCCATCGAGGCGGATGCCCCCTTGGCCTCGACGAGGACCAGCCGATCGTCGACCGCAAGCGGCGCCGCCGGGTTGATCCTTGCAAAGATGCGCCGGGCCTCGTCCTGCTTGCCCTGCTTGATCAGGAAGCCAAGGGATTCGGGCAGTTTCCACAGGATCAGCGGCAACAGCAGCAGCGGCACCGCAGCGATGTAGAACATCGGTTGCCAGCCAAAGCTGGGGATCAGGCCGATGCCAAGACCCGCCGCCACCATGCCACCCACCGAGTAGCCAGAGAACATCAGCGCGACCATGGTTCCACGCAGGCGCTTGGGCGCATATTCATTCATCAGCGCCACTGCATTGGGCATCAGCCCACCGCATCCCAGACCCGCGATGAAGCGGAAAAACTTGAACTGGCCGGGCGTGTCGGCAAAGCCTGTAAGGACCGTGGCCGAAGTGAACAGTGCAAAACTAATAGCCACACCCTTTTTACGGCCGATTTTGTCGGCGAGTGGGCCGAGGATCAGGGCTCCAAACATCATGCCGAACAATGCCCAGGCTTGAAGCGCACCCGCCTGCGGCTTGGTCAGGCCCCATTCCTGGATCAGCGTCGGCAAGACCGTGCCCGCCACGAACACGTCATAGCCGTCGACCACCAGCAGCGTGCCGCACAGCGCAACCACCATCCACTGAAACCGACCGAACGGACTTTGATCGATGGCCTCATTCACGTCTATTGTACGCATTGTCGTTTACCTCCCTGTTATTGCTTCTATTTGCTCGGTTAGCCTTCGTCGCCTCCCGCGACGGGCAGGACAGAACCGGTGATGTAGGACGCCTCGTCCGATGCCAGGAAAAGGATCGGCGCGGCCTGCTCCTCGATGGTGGCGTAGCGGTGCATGAAGGCCGATTGCTTCACCTGGTCCACGACCTCGGCCATCCATTGTTTTTCCGCCGTGCTGTCCCCCTCTGCATTGCGGGGGATAAGGCGCGGAGGCGCCTCGGTGCCGCCGGGGGCGGTGGCGACGACGCGGATGTTCTGACCGGCCAGTTCCATCGCCAGCGATTTCGTGATCGCGTTCACGCCGCCCTTGGCCGCCGAATAAGGCACGCGGTGGATGCCACGCGTGGCATTCGAGGACACATTGACGATGGTGCCGCCGCCGCCCGCTACCAGATGCGGCAGGACCGCATGGCAGCAATAAAGCGTCGGCATCAGCGACCGCCTGATCTCGGCGTCGATCTGCGACGGCTCGAATTCGTTAAAGGGGCGCATCCGGATCGCGCCGCCAACGTTATTGATGAGGATGTCGATGCCGCCGAAGACATCATGGGCGCGGCGCATGGCCGCCTCGGCACCGTCCCATGTCTCGAGATCCACGGTGAAGGCGGCGGCGCCGCCTCCGGCCTCGGCCGCCACGTTGGACACAAAATCGGCGCGGTCCACGAACAGGACCTTGCCGCCCTCGGCCACCGCGCGCAGGGCTACGGCGCGGCCGATCCCCTGCGCAGCCCCGGTCACGACCAGCACCTTGCCTGCAAAGCGACCGGCAAAGATGGCGGCGCTCATGCGCTGGCCTTTAGCGGTGCATTCGGGGTGAACTTCTCGTAATGGAAGCTGGCCGGCCTGATCCCGTTCTCGTCGAGGTAGTGGCGCACGGCATCGACCATCGGCGGGGGGCCGCAGAGATAGACCTCGGCGCCCGCTTGGGCCAGCATCTCGTCCGGCATGTGCTGGGTCACCCAGCCCGTGCGGGGATGCTCCGAGGCCGGGTCGGCGACGACCGTGGCAAAGGTGAAGTTCGGCAGCCGCTTGGCAAGGGCCGCGAGACGGTCCACCAGCACGAGATCCAGATCGCGCGTCACCCCGTAAATCAGGTGGATATCGCGGCGCGAGCCGGCGCGGGCCAGCACCTCGAGCATCGACAGGAACGGCGCGAGGCCGGTGCCCCCCGCAAGGAACAGCAGCGGGCCAGCGCCTTCGCGCAGATAGAAGCTGCCCATCGGGCCGGTCAGCGTCAGACTGTCGCCAAGCCTGGCCCTTGCCAGCCAGGTGCTCATCAGGCCGTCCGGGATCTTCTTGATGAGAAAGCCCAAGCCCGTCTCGCCCGGCGGGGTGCTGAAGGAATAGGACCGGTGATCGGCGCTGCCCGGAACGGCGATGTTGACATATTGCCCCGGCAGAAAGACCGGCGCGGCCTCGCCCTCGTCCACCGCCAGTTCCAAGACCACGGCGGCGTCGTGATGCGCCTCGATCCGGGCGACAGTTGCCGAGAAGGACTGCTGCCCCGTCTTGCAGGCCGTTGAGCTGGTCGGGACTGAAATGACGCAGTCCGAGGACGGCACCATCTGGCAGGTCAGAACGAGGCCCTCGGCGGCCTCGTCCTCGGTCAGGGCGTCTTCGATATAGTCGTCGCCCAACTCGTAGGTGCCGCTTTCGGCGCGGCACTTGCAGGTGCCGCAGACGCCGTCGGAACAGTCCATCGGCAGGTTGATCCTGTTGCGGAATGCTGCATCGAGGACCTTTTCGCCCTTCTTGCAGTCCACGAAGCGGGTGATCCCGTCCTCGAAGTTCAGCGCGATCGTATAGCACATGGTCGCCTCCTCCTTGCGGTTGTGCGGGGTCGGCGGTCAGACGTGATAGACGTCGATGACCTGGCGGATGTAGTCGTTCTTCAGGACGATCTTCTTGGCGGCGATGCGCAGCCCCGCGTCCGTGTGGCGCAGGGTCACGAACATGGTTCCGAAGAACTGGTCCGTGGTCTTGTAGCGGTGGTTCAGTGTGTGAAAGTTGTAGCGGACATCCACCTCGCCCCCCCGATCCTCGACCAGCTCGACATTCGACACGGTATGGCTGGTGCGGGGTTCGGGCGTCGATGCGCCCGAGCGCTCGGTCTTGATGCGGAACACCCGGTCCTCAAGCCCCTCGCGGCTCGGGTAATAGATCAGCGAGATCTCGGTCTGCGGGTCTTCCGTCGTCTGGTCGTTGTCGTCCCAGGCCGGCATCCAGTAGGACGCATCGGGGGCGTAGCATTCCAGCCAGTCGTCCCATTGCCGGTCGTCCAGAAGGCGTGCCTCGCGGTAAAGGAAGGCGCAGATGGCGTCATAGCCGATGCGGGTGTCGGTGATCTGATCGAGGCTCATGCTGCACCTTTTGCGTTGTGGTCGGCTTTCTCGGCGGCGAGCGCCTGGCGCATCACCTTGGCCCAGTGCGCGTGCTGGCAGACGAAGAGGCCCTCGTCCTCGGAGCGTTCACCCGACAGAAGCGGGTTCAGCCCCATGCGGCGGGCATTCTCGTCCGGACCTTCGATCCAGAGCGGCGCACCGCGCGACATGTCGTTCCACAGCGGCGCGGCATAGGCGGTCTGGCAGGCGCGGAACTCCTCCAGATCGTCCGAGGTGCCCATGCCCGAGACGTTGAAGAAATCTTCGTATTGGCGGATGCGGTGCGCGCGGTCCTCGGCGCTTTCGCCTTTCGGGGCGAAGCAGAAGATCGTGACCTCGGTCCTGTCCACGCCAAGAGGGCGGACGACTCGGATCTGGGTGCTGAACTGGTCCATCAGGAACACGTTCGGATAGAGCCCCAGGTTGCGCGTCTGGTTGACGATGAACCCGGCCTTTTCCTCACCCAAGCGGGCGGTGATTTCCTCGCGGCGGCCATAGACGGGGCGCACCTCGGGGTTCTTGGTGTTGGTCCACAACAGGATATGGCCGTTCTCGAAGCCATAGACGCCCGCGACCGATTTGGACCAGCTGTTGGCATCGACGGCCTTGGTACCGGTCTCGCTGCGGCGCTCCATGGTGGTGGCGTAGTTCCAGTGGACCGAGCTGACGTGATAGCCGTCGCAGCCGTTCTCCATCTGCAGCTTCCAGTTGCCGTCATAGATGTAGGAGGAATTGCCGCGCAGGACCTCCAAGCCTTCGGGGGCCTGATCGACAATCTGGTCGATGATGACAGTAGTTTCGCCCAAGAATTCCTTCAGCGGCGCCACGTCAGGGCTCAGGCTGCCGAACAGGAAGCCGCGATAGGACTCGAACCGGGCCACGCGGGTCAGGTCGTGCGATCCGTGCTGGTTGAACTGGTCGGGATATTGCGTGGTCTTGGCGTCCTTGACCTTCAGTAGCTTGCCGGTGTTGGAAAAGGTCCAGCCGTGGAACGGACAGGTGAAGCTGCCCTTGTTGCCCTGCTTCCGGCGGCAGAGCATCGCGCCCTTGTGGGCGCAGGCGTTGATGACTGCGTTCAGTTCGCCCGTCTTGTCGCGGGTGATGACGATCGGCTGGCGGCCGATCCAGGTGGTGTAGTAGTCGTTGACGTTGGGGATCTGGCTTTCATGCGCCAGATAGACCCAGTTGCCTTCGAAGATGTGCTTCATCTCCAGCGCGAACAGATCCTCGTTGGTGAAGATGTCGCGGCGGCAGCGGAACAGGCCGGCTTCCTTGTCGTCCTGGACGGCGACGTCCAGCAGTTGATCCAGGTCGCGGGCCTTCTCGATGATTGCAGACATGAGTCTCCTCCCCAGGGGTCGCGCTTACGCGATCCGGCCCCTGCCAGATTTCGATGATGAAAGATTGGGTCCGGAGTTGAGCGGCCGGTCCCTTCCAGGGGGCCGGCCGGAGTTGCCCGTCAGGCAGCGGCGCGGCGGCGCTGTTCGTTAACCTGGTTGTCAATGCCGTCGATCAACGCGGTCAGATGGATGTCGAACACGATCTCGGCGAACGGGCCGTCGAGGTCATTGGCGCGGATGCTCTCCTCGTCCGTGCGCTCGACGACATGGGGCACCAGGCCCGCACGGGTCGCATAGGCGAAGTCGTCGTCGATCAGCGGATCACCCTCGATGTTGATCTGGGTTGTCAGCTTGCGGTGACCGTCGGCGCTGATGAAGAAGTGGATATGCGCCGGGCGCTGGCCGTGGCGGCCAAGGGCGCTCAGCACCTTTTCGGTCGGGCTGCCGGGAGGCACGCCATAGCCCGAGGGCAGGATGCTCTGGAACTTGTAGCGGCCGTTCTCGTCGGCGATGATCGTGCGGCGCATGTTAAAGTCGGACTGCAGGCCGGTCGGATCGAAGTGGGAATAGAAGCCGCGGGTATCGCAATGCCAGACCTCGACCTGCGCGCCCGGCACCGGCTTGCCGTCCGAACCATGGACGGTGCCATGCATGATCAGCGTGTGGCCGTTGGTGTCGCGGCCATCGTCAAGCCGGGCAAAGCCCTGTTCGACGGGGGCGCCTGCAACATACAGCGGCCCCTCAATGGTGCGCGGGGTCGGGTTCTCGATCCCCAGAGCGGCGTCGATGGCATCCAGGCGTTCGTCGATGAAGTGATCGAGCCCCAGGCCCGGTGAGATCAGGCCAGCCTGTCCGGCGGCGCCCAAGTCGTTCAGCCAGGCCACGCCCGCCCAGTATTCGTCGGGGGTAATGTTCAGATCGTCCACGGCCTTGAACAGGTCGGACATCAGCCGATGCACGATCTCTTTCATCCGCGGATTGCCGTCGTTGTTGTTCAGGCCGCTGAGTTCCTTCAGGAACGCCTGCACGTCGGGTCGGTCGAAAATCTTGACGGTCATTCTTCTCTCCTCCTGGATTCGCTTGGAAACTGGGTCGGGCTGGCCCCCTCCGGCCGCCCTCGGGCGGTCAGCTGTCATCCTCCCGGATGGCCGAGGGGTGGCGCAGGATGGGGATGACGGTGATGGACATAAACGGGTACAGGGGCAGGCCCGACAGGATGTCGTGCAGCTCTGCCACGTCGCGCACGTCGAAGATGCTGACATTCGCGTATTGCCCGGCGATGCGCCAGATATGGCGCCATTTACCCTGCCGCTGCAGATCCTGCGAATAGGTCTTTTCGCGGGCGAGGATATCGGCGCGTTCGTCGGCGGCAACGTCGCGAGGGATCTTCACCTCCATGGTCACATGAAACAGCATGGTCACACCTTTCCGGGCAGGCTGATGGTCTTGCGGATGCCGTCGCGGGCGAAGAAGGCCACGCGATCCTCGTCCAGCGTCACGCCGAGGCCGGGGCCCTGCGGCACGGTCAGCTCAAACTCGCTGTAATCCAGCGGCTCGGTTAGGATTTCCTCGGTCAGCAGCAGAGGGCCGAACAGCTCCGTGCCCCATTGCAGGTTGGCGAAGGTCGCGAAGGCATGGGCCGAGACGACCGTTCCCACCGCGCCTTCTAGCATGGTCCCGCCGTAAAGCCCGATCCCCGCCGCATCGGCGATGGCCGCGACGCGCCCGGCGTTGAAGGCGCCGCCGCTCTGCTCCAGCTTGACGGCGAAGACGTCGGCGCCCCGGACGCAGGCCAGCTCGAAGGCGCTTTCGGGGCCGGTCAGGGATTCATCCGCCATAAGCGCCACGGGGAAGCGGCGCATCAGGCGGGCCAAGGTGGCTGAGGACGCGACCGGCTGCTCGACCAGCTCGCAGCCCGCATCCGCAAGGGCAGCCATGCCGAAAGTGGCCTCGCCTTCGGACCAGGCCATGTTCACATCGACGCGGACGGCGCCCCGGTCGCCAAGCGCAGCCTTGATCCCCGCAACATGGGCAATGTCATCGCGGAGCGCGCGCGCGCCGATCTTCAGCTTGAAGACGCGGTGGCGGCGCAGGTCCAGCATCCGCTCGGCCTCGGCGATGTCGCGGGCGGTGTCGCCCGAAGCGAGGGTCCAGGCGACGGGAAGCCGGTCCCGCCGCCGTCCACCTAAGAGCTCGCTGACCGGCAGGCCAGTGCGCTTGCCCTGCGCGTCCAGCAGGGCGGTCTCGACGGCGGATTTCGCGAAGCGGTTATCGCGCACCGCCTTGCCGATCCGCGCCATCAGCGCCTGCACCCGCGTCGCGTCCTGACCAAGCATCACCGGCGCGAACCAGATGTCGATGTTGGTCTTCATGCTTTCCGGGCTTTCGCCGCCATAGGCCAGCCCGCCAATCGTCGTGCATTCGCCGATCCCGACGATCCCGTCGCTGCAATGGACGCGCACCAGCGTCAGGACCTGTCCGGTCATCGTCGCGACCGCCAGCTTGTGCGGCCGGACGGTCGGCAGGTCCAGGATCACCGTCTCGACCCGAGTGACGACGGGCGCTGCGGTAGAGGCTGTGGCGCGGGGGGAATATGGCTGGTTCATACCGTAAAGTTGCCGCCTAGAACCCCTGCACGTCCAACACCATTTGGATGTATAACGATACTCTCAAGGTATAGTGTTGGCTAACGGCTCAATTTTCAGCTATATTTCCCGCTGAAGAATACCAGAAATAGTCATGAAAGGGGCTCGTTTCATGGACCTGCGCCAGTTGCGTTACTTCGCGGCTGTGGCGCGCGAGCGGAACTTCACGCGCGCCGCCGAATCCCTGCACATCGCGCAGCCGCCGCTCAGCCGGCAGATCCAACTGCTCGAGGAGGAGTTGGGCGTCGCCCTGATCCTCCGCAACAGCCGCCCGATCAAGCTGACTGATGCCGGACGGCTGTTTTACGAACAGGCGCTGCAGGTTCTGGGCCGGGTCGAGCAGATGAAGGACGCGACCCGCCGCGTCGGCATGAACCGCAACAAGGTGCTGTCCATTGGCTTCGTTGCCTCGACGCTTTACGGCGGCCTGCCATTGCTGGTCCGCAAGCTGCGGCAGAATGCGCCCGAGCTGGATATCCAGCTGCTCGAGCTGCTCTCGGTTCAGCAGGTAGCGGCCTTGAAGGAGGGGCGGATCGATCTTGGTTTCGGCCGCCTCATGCACAACGATGAGAACGTGGTCGGCACCGTCCTGCGCGAGGAACGCCTCGTCGTCGCGCTGCCGCATGACGCGCTATTAGCCAGAGACGAGACGCCGCTGCCGCTGTCCGGCCTGGCCGATCAGAAGCTAATCGTCTATCCCAAGGAGCCGCGCCCCAGCTATGCTGACCAAGTCCTGACGCTGCTTCAGCAGGAGGACATTTATCCCGCCGAAGTGCTGGAAGTGCGCGAGATCCAGACCGCTCTCGGCCTTGTGGCCGCCGACTCGGG
Organism: Paracoccus sp. T5; assembly: GCF_048538155.2. Classification (GTDB taxonomy): domain Bacteria; phylum Pseudomonadota; class Alphaproteobacteria; order Rhodobacterales; family Rhodobacteraceae; genus Paracoccus. Next base: position 47,963 of record NZ_JBLWIC020000003.1, on the reverse strand, counting down.
CATCTGCATTATCCCTTCCTCGGCACGGCAGATGCGCTCGGACGTACGGTACAGGCCCATCGACAGCCCGCGCGCACTCTCGCCAGTCGTCATGAACCACCGCGCAGGCGACAACTCGCGCTATATCGGATTGGTGAAGAGGCTGATCCGCGACATGTATGCCGAGCGGCCGGCATGGCTGGAGGCAAATAATGTTACGCGTGGTAGGTGAGATCAGCTTAAGTGGCGGCAGACATCAGCGTTGAGACTTCATGAGGATCTTGGTTTAGCTCACTGATAATTTTATCTATTTTCATGGTGCGACAGCTAGCTTGCTGCGCCCTTTTGCGGGTGCTGCGGCAGCCGAACTGGACCGAGGCGTCCTGCCAGCAGAAAACTCAGCCACGTCGCGCAGTCGATCTTGGGCGGCGTCGGCGGGGGGGCATGCTGCACCATCTCAAGACGATTAAGTCGGGCCATCGGAGTGTCCTTTTGCATTCGCCGTGGGCGAGGCACGACACGAGAAGGCTAAGGCGCACACGCTCCAGTGCAGAAATCGGTTCTGCTAATCGCCGCATTTACGCCGCTGATGGATCAGGCGCTGCTCGCTCCCATTGCAGGCGCCATCGCCTCGAGATCTGCGACGAGGACCCGAACCAACTCCAGCCCCGCCGGCGAGAGGCGGGGGTGCTTGTAGAACAGTCCGATGCGCAGCGGATCGAGGCGGGGAAAGCCCTCGTCCTCACGCAGCGCGCGCATTCCGGGCAGCAGCGTCGCGCGGGTCAGGGCGGTCACGCAAAGACCGTTGATGACCGCATCCTGAAGCCCTCCGATGCCCGGCCCGCTATAGACCACGTGCCAGCGCCGGGCTACGCCGTCCAACGCGTGGATCATCCGGGTGCGGTATTCGCAGCCCTCAGGATGCGCGCCGAGCGGGACGGGAACAGTTTCCGGCAGGCTGAGGTTCTGCGCCGCGGCCCAGATTGGCTGCTCAGACCAGTGGCGCGACAGATAGGGCATCTGCGGCTCGGACATGACGGCGACGATGACGTCCAGATCGTCGGCCCGAAGCTGCTCGTGCAGCTCGCGGCTAAGGGCGCAGCGGACCTCCAGCTGGACCTCGTCATGTGCCCGGATAAAGCGGGTCAGCGTCGCCTGAAGAAAAGCAGCAGCGTAATCGGTCGGCAGGCCGACACGCAGGACGCCTGTGCGGTGCGAGCGGTGGAAGTAGCTGACCGCCTCGTCGTTGATGCGGACCATCTCGCGCGCGTAGCTCAATAGCGCCTCACCCGCCGGGGTCAGCACAATTGCGCGGCCCTGGTACAGAAGCAGCGGCGCGCGCACCAGTTCTTCGAGCCGGCGGATCTGCAGCGAGATGGCGGGCTGGCTGCGCCCGAGCGCTATTCCGGCCTTGGAATGGCCACCGAGTTCAATGACCGCGATGAAGCTGCGCAGAAGGTCGGTCGGGAGATTGGTCAGCACCGCCATCGGATTTGCTCGGTCAATACAAGGATGCGCCCAATATATTTCATTTATGGCGGAGCAGGAACTCTAGTGAGGGGATGCAATCAAAAGGGAGGTGCGCCATGCCGCAGAAAACAGCATTTGCATCGGAACTGCCCTGGCCGGACTACGACGCGGCCGTCAGCGACGGGGCAACGCCGATGCTGATCCCCATCGGCTCGATGGAGCAGCACGGCCATCACATGCCGCTGCATGTCGACGTCCTTCTGCCGACCGAATTTGCGCGGCGCGCGGCGATCGAGATCGGCGGCCTTGTCGCACCGGCCTTCACCTATGGCTACAAGTCGCACCAGAAATGCGGCGGCGGCAACCATCTGCCGGGCACGACCAGCCTCGATGGTGCGACGCTGGTCGCCGCGCTGCGCGACGTCATCAAGGAGTTTGCCCGCCACGGTGTGCGCAAGATCTGCCTTGTGAATGGTCATTACGAGAATTCGTGGTTCATCATCGAGGGCATTGACCTGGCGCTGCGGGAATTGCGGTGGGACGGGGTCTCGGACATCAAGATCGTGGTGCTGTCCTACTGGGACTTCGTTGGCGAAACGGACATCGCGCGGCTTTATCCCAACGGCTTTCCAGGCTGGGCGCTGGAACATGGCGGCGTGCTGGAAACCTCGCTGATGCTGGCGCTTTATCCGCAGTTCGTTGATCTGGCGCGGGCAGTCGATGTCGCGCCGGCGAGCTTTCCGCCCTATGACGTCTATCCGGTCCGGGCCGACTGGACGCCCGCCGCCGGCACCCTTTCCTCGCCGCGCGAGGCCAGCGCAGAGAAGGGCGATCTGCTGCTGGAGATCTGCACCAAGGGCATCGTCGCGGCGCTGCGTGCCGAGTTCTAGACGGGCGGCAGGACCGCAACAGGAAGCCGGGCGCGCGATGCGGTCCCGGCTTTTTGCTGTTCAAAGCATGGATAGGACGCGGCCAATGCCGCGCCCTGCCGGATCAGTTGCTGGCGCCGCGCGGGGCGGCCAGCCGCTCGTCCCGGCCCTCGAGGATCACTCCACGGGCAATGGCAACGCACATCAGAAGGACAATGATCGAGAAGGGCAGGGCCGCGATGATCGCCGCCGTCTGCAGCGTGCTCAGCGCCGCGCTGCCGCCCGCCAGCAGCAGAACTGCCGCGATCAGCCCCTGGAACACACCCCAGATGATGCGGTGGCGATGCAACGGATGCTCGTTCCCCTCGCTGAGGATGGTGGTGACGACCAGCGTGCCTGAATCGGAGGAAGTGACGAAGTAGGTCATGACAAGGACCGTCCCAAGTATGCCTGCGATCAGGCCGACCACCCCGAGATCCATCGCCTCGAGCGTAGCAAAGAGCGCCATCGATACGTTGCTGCTGACTGTCGCCGAGATCCCGCCCCGGCCAAACAACTCAACCCAGAGCGCGGTCCCGCCATAGGCGGCGATCCAGACGAAGGACAGCAGGGAAGAGACGCCGACGACGCCGACGACGAATTCGCGTATGGTCCGGCCGCGCGAGATGCGGGCGACGAAGACTCCTACGAAGGGCGCCCAGGATACCCACCAGCCCCAGTAGAACGTCGTCCACCAGCCCTGCCACATGTCGCTCCAGCGGCTGGCGCCCTCCGGCACTGCCTCGACATAGAGGTTGAAGGGCACCAGGTTCAGCAGATAACCCGCAGAAGCCTTCAGCAGCGACAGCAGCAGGAACTGCGTCGGTCCCCAGAGGAAGAAAAAGGCCAAAAGCACGATGGTCAGCCACATGTTGATCTGCGACAGCCACTTGATCCCCCGGTCCAGCCCCGACAGGACCGAGCAGAGAGCGATGGCGGTGATCGCTGCGATCAGCGCCATTTGGATCGGCACCGTCATCGGCACGCCCCAGAGATAGTTCAGCCCGGAATTGATCTGCGTGACTCCGAGGCCGAGCGAGGTGGCAATGCCGAAGACGGTCGCGAAGACCGCAATCACGTCGATCATCACCCCAATGCGTCCCTCGACCCGGTCGCCCAGCAATGGATATAGGGTGTAGCGGATCCCGAGCGGCTTCTTCAGCCGGTAGGAGACGAAGGCGAGCGCCAGCGCCACGACGCAGTAGATCGCCCAGGCATTCAATCCCCAGTGGAAGAAGGCGACCTGGAGCGCGGCATCGGCGGCCTCGGGCGTGCCCGTGGCGCCGTTGAACGGCGTGCCGCCCGAGAAGTGGAGCATCGGCTCGGCGATCGACCAGAAGATGATGCCAATGCCTTGGCCTGCGGCATAGAGCATCGCGAACCAAGTGAAGTAACCGTATTTTGGCCGGTCCTCGGGATCGCCGAGCCGCAGGCTGCCATAGCGGCTTGCGGCGATGACGATCAGGAACAGCAGCAGGAAGCCCGCCAGCGCGACGTACCACCAGCTGAAGAAGAAAGTGACAAAGGTGCGCGCGCTATCGATCCAGGCCGCTGAGCGGGCGGGTAGCGCAAGCGTCAGCGCGACGAAGGCGAGGACCACGCCGGCCGAAATCAGCGTGGCGTGCGGATTGACCCCCCTGAAGGGTCCGGTTCTTGTCAGCATCGATATCCTCCGATGTGTTGGCAGTCGGCGGATATCCCGGCCAGCCCGAAACCCGCCCGCGGCCGCGCGCCGTCCCGGGGGCGGGAGCGCGCGGCAAGGCCCGGCGTCGCCGGGCGTCGCCCGAGAGGGTCAGGCAGCCTTGGCGCGGCCTTTGATGATCAGGTGCTCGGGCCCATAGGGAAAGCCGGTGATGTTGCGGTTGCCTTGGTCCTCGATCACCAGGATGTCGTGTTCCCGGTAGCCGCCGGCACCCGGCATGCCTTCGGGAATAGTGATCATCGGCTCCATGCTGACGACCATGCCGGGCTCGAGGACAGTGTCGCAGTCCTCGCGCAGCTCCAGCCCGGCCTCGCGCCCGTAGTAGTGCGACAGGACCCCGAAGCTGTGGCCGTAACCGAAGCTGCGGTACTGCAGCAGGTTCTCGGCGGCATACATCTCGTTCAACTCGGCAGCGATCTCGGAACACCGGGCGCCGGGGACCAGCAGCTCCTTGCCGCGATCATGGACCTTGCAGTTGAACTCCCACAGGCGCAGATGCGTGTCACTGGCCTCTTCCGCAAAAAGCGTGCGCTCCAGTGCGACATAGTAGCCCGCAACCATGGGGAAGCAGTTCAGCGAAAGGATATCCCCGCGCTGGATCTGGCGGGAGGTGACCGGGTTGTGGGCACCATCCGTGTTGATGCCCGACTGGAACCAGGTCCAGGTGTCCAAGAGCTCGCCCTCGGGCCAGGATCTGGCGATCTCGCGAACCATCGTGGCGGTGGAATGCAGGGCAACCTCGTGCTCAGGAACGCCCACTGCGGTCGCCTCGACGCAGGCGGCACCGCCGAGATCAGCGATACGCGCCATCTCGGTGATATGGGTGATCTCTTCGGCAGACTTGATCATCCGCAGGCGCATGGCGGGGGCAGCGATGTCGACGAACGCGACGCCCGGGAACTCGGATTTCAGCTGTGAGAGCAGGTCGATGTTAACGTGGTCGAACTCAATCCCGATGCGGCGGGCCCCCCCTATGATCTGGCGGATCGCGTAGAAGTAGTTGTCTTTTCGCCAGTCGGTATAGGTGAGATTGCCGCCGCCGAAGGTCCTCCGCCAGGGCTGGCCGCCGTCAATCCCGGCGCTGATCGAGGTCGCTTTGTCATGGTCCACGAAGAAGCCGTAGCGCCGTCCGAATTGGCAGTAGAGGAAATCGGCGTAGTAGTTGATGTTGTGATAGGACGTGAACAGCGCCGCATCGACGCCGGTATCGGCCATGTGCGCCCGGATTGCGTCCAGCCGGCGCTGCATCTCGGCGGCCGAGAAGGTGCCCTTGGCTTTCCGGCCATTATTGACGAAATTCTGAAGTCGTTCGCGTTCGGTCATTGCATCCTCTCCTGTGACAGATTGCAGGCAGGATGCGGCCGTGGATGGAGTGCGTCAAAAGAGCAATGCTAATTGCGCGATTTGGTTTTGTAATGGGTTGGCGCATGAGATCATTCGCCGCTGAATGCCCTGGGTGTTTTCGCAGCTTTACTTTGGCGTAACCAAGTCAGTAACACGGTACCTGTCTTCGTCACTGATGCATTTCGAAAGATAGTGTCCCACCGACTGGTGTAAGAGCGCCGACCTCCGGAAAGGTCCGAGTCTGATCAGGTAGCCACGGCGGGCAGCCTGACATTGGGATTGTCGGTGACGCGGGCCAGGGTTTCAAGGCTCATGTATCGTCGTGCGACCGCCCATTCATCGTTGGTTTCCAGCATGAGCGCGCCGACCAAGCGGATGATGGCGCCGTCGTTCGGAAAGATCCCGATAACGTCGGCGCGACGCTTGATCTCGCGGTTCACCCGTTCAAGCGGGTTCGTGGACGCGATCTGCGTCCAGTGCCCGCGCGGGAAGTCCATGTAGACGAGCACGTCGTCGCGGGAGGCGTCCATCATGGCTGCGAGCCTGGGCTGCTTCTCGCGGAGGGCATCGGCGACAACACCCCACTGGGCTTCGGCCTCGGCCTTGGTTTCCTGGGCGAAGATCGTTTTCAACATCGCGGCGACCGCTGCGCGGCTCTTGGCGGGAGCATGCGCCAGTGCATTCCGCATCCAGTGAACGCGACATCTTTGCTGCGACGCGTTGAAGACCCGGCGGGCGGCCGCGCGCAGACCCTTGTGATCGTCCGCGATGACCAGCCTCACGCCGCGCAGCCCGCGGTCGGCGAGGCTGCGGAGAAAGTCGGTCCAGAAGGTCTCCGCTTCAGATGGCCCGGTGGCCACACCCAGCACCTCCCGCTTGCCATCTTCATTCACCGCAACGGCCACTATCACGGCACGGCTGATGATGCGGCCACTTTCCCTGACCTTCAGATAGGTGGCATCCAGCCAAAGATAGGGCCATGCGCCTTCCAGCGGCCGGGTCAGGAAGGCGTTCACCCGTTCATCGATCTCGCCGCAAAGCCGGCTGACCTGGCTCTTGGACATGCCGCCAGCGCCCATGGCCTTCACCAGGTCGTCCACCGAGCGAGTGGAGATGCCTTGGACGTAGGCTTCCTGAATCACCGCCACCAAGGCCTTCTCGGCCGTGCGCCGGGGTTCGAGGAAGCTCGGCAGGTAGCTGCCCTTGCGCAGCTTGGGGATCTCCAGCGCGATCCGACCCGCACGCGTGTCCCAGTCCCGTTCCCGGTATCCGTTGCGCTGCACCTCGCGCAGCGGCGAGCGTGTGCCCTTCGCCGCACCGGTGCGCAGCTCCACCTCCAATTCCATGATCCGGTCGGCCGCGAAGGCTAGCATCTCGCGCACCAGATCCGTGTCAGCCTGCTTCTCGATCAGATCAATCAGTGCCATTCTCTCGTCGGTCATCGTCATCTCCATTTGGTTTAAGGTCTCGCAACCCAAACCATTCCGAAGATCGGCGATGACCACCAGCGTCACCGTCGGCCGCGCGCTATGCTACGCCGGGGCTCCGCGCGCGGCCTCCTACACCAACTGCTGGGACGCGGCCTTTCGAAAGACACTGAGTGCTAATACCCACGGATCAGGTTGATCGCAAAAGCAAACACACCGTCGTATGTGACATAAGACGGTTTACTGAGGTATTATAATACCTCCGATGGGTTCTGTCCTGAAACGCGACAGGCCATAATTTGCTGGGCTTTCGCGGATCGAGGAGTTCACCTGGCATCGCGCCTCCCCCTCTCCGAGCGCTGCATCATTGTGGGCATGCTGCAGCTTGGCGTCGATCGCAGTGCCACCCGGCCGGCATCGCTCGACAACCCACCGCGAGATCGGGTGTAACTTCTGGCACGTTCCGGACGCGACGGTGGCAGCAGTCTACCGGCGACTACAGCATCAGCGATTTGGCCGAGTTCTCTCGGTGTCCCGGCCCACCGCCTATCGCACCCTCAAGCGCCAGCAGACCGCCATTTAGCCATGAAGAAACCCGCCACAAAGCGATGTAGGTCACAAGATGCTCAGCTTTGGGATCGTAAGAAAATCGGAGGTTTTTCTGACAGTGCCTTATCTGCCGTAGGCCGACACGGCATGCTCGTCGATCTAGCGTAAAAAAAGTCATCCACAGGTATCATGCACTAAATATTGTGCAGTGCTTGACATCGATAGTCGACAGGTCGACCTTGCAAGAGGAGGATCAGAACATGCCAGACACTCATATAAAGCCGCGCAAAATCGTCGGTGTTTCGCTCAGTCCGGAGCTGGCCATTGCTGTCAAGGCCGAGGCGGCTGGACGCGATATCACAATCCGCAAGCTCTTTGAGGAAATGTGGGACCTCTACAAAGCAACCAAGAAGATCACCTAATGCCTGTAAATCTCGACAAGCCTCAAAACTGGAAAGCCGATATCGCAGCCTCCGTCGATATGTACAATGACTGGTTTATGCGGTTTGCACCGCAAGCCTTCAGGGAAACCCGGCTCAAGGTAACGAAGGATGTTGAAGCCGCGCTCGCGAACACTGAGAACCTCACCAATATCCGCCCAGAGACGCTACGCCGCTGGCCAGGTGTTCTCCCCACCTTGCGCATGTCTACATGCCCACCTTTAGCCGTGGACCGGATCATCGGTCTGGCAGTGGTATCCACCAATCTTGTCAAGAACCTGGAGATGAACAAGCTTCCTTCGCGGATGGCACAGGCAGAGCTTGACCTTCAGCTGACCAAAATCGGCGATATCATCGAAAAAATGGCGGACCCCGATATTTTTGTTTGGCTTGGCAGAACGGAACCTGCAACAGACGTTGAGAAGCACCGTGCCGCTACCATTGTGGCCGACCGGCTTTGTGGTGCGGTCGCCAACCCGATCATTCGCAACGCGCAGGAGAAGCGTCAGCTTGCCAGTATCAAGACATGGCTGGAAGCAAGAGGCTATCGTCAGCTCACCGGCGGAGACGGTTCACGTTTCAATGCGATGCTACCGGGCACGTTCAGTTTTCGGATGAACGTTCCCGTCAAGCTCGAAGGGGGCCTGACGACGATCAACATCCCCGTTGACGCAGTGATTAAACCTCTCGGTTCCGACCCGGCCGAACTGCCCATCTTCTTCGAGGCAAAGTCGGCAGGGGATTTCACAAATACAAACAAGCGCCGAAAAGAGGAAACCGTGAAGATGGCCCAGCTACGCAGCAACTACGGCGAGAACGTCCGGTTCAACCTGTTCCTCTGCGGGTATTTCGACAGCGGCTATCTGGGCTACGGGGCCTCCGAAGGGATCGATTGGGTATGGGAGCACCGGATCGATGATCTGGCGGAGTTTGGGCTATGAGTAAGATAGAAGCCTTAGAAAAACAACGGCTTGAGCTTCAGGCCCGGCTGGACAGCGGAAAAACAGCGGAGGAGCGCAACCGCCTTGGGCAGTTTGCCACGCCGACTGCCCTTGCACGTGACATTCTGTGCTATGGGATTGATCAACTCCCACCTAGTGAGCCGATCAAGTTTCTGGACCCCGCCATCGGAACCGGTTCATTCTATTCTGCGCTTTGTGCCGTGGCAAAGCCGGATCGTGTAGCTGAAGCGAAAGGCTTCGAGATTGATCCCCATTATGGTAATCCAGCCGCCGCACTTTGGCGGGGCAGCCCCCTTGAGCTGCGCTTCGAGGACTTCACACAAGCGCAGGCACCAGAAGGGCAAGGCAGGGCGAACCTCCTGATCTGCAATCCGCCCTATGTGCGGCATCACCATCTTGATGCAGAAGCAAAGGCCCGCCTTCCGTTTCAGACCGAGCAGGCATGTGGCGTAAGGATCGGCGGCCTCTCTGGCCTTTACTGCTATTTTATGGGCCTTGCACATCCATGGATGGAGCCAGGGGCTATCGCCGGATGGTTGATCCCGAGCGAATTCATGGGCGTGAATTATGGACGCATGCTTAAATCGTACCTTCTGGAGAAGGTAACGCTTCTCCACATTCACCGCTTTGATCCAGCCGATGTGCAGTTTGCCGATGCTCTAGTGTCGTCGGCCGTGGTCTGGATCAAGAACACGCCGCCCCCGCGCGATCACGAGGTCCGCTTTACCTATGGCGGCTCACTTGCTGCGCCCGCCGTAGAGCGTCTGGTCTTGGCATCGGAGCTCACACATGAGCGAAAATGGACGCGCTACCCACAAGCCGAAGCCGCAAGCGTCCGATCTGAGATCACCCTTGGCGATCTGTTCGACGTAAAGCGTGGCCTTGCCACCGGCGACAACAGCTTCTTTGTCATGGACGAGGCGCAGATCGAGGCCCGGCATCTGCCGATGGAGATGTTCCGGCCGCTTCTTCCTGGTAGCCGCTATCTGCCAGAGGATGAAATCAAGGCCGATGAAAAAGGCTGGCCAGCCCTCGACAAGCAGCTTTTCCTTCTCGATCCTCGCATCAGCGACGACGAGATTGAGCGGCGCTTTCCCACCCTCAAAGCCTATCTCGACACGGGAAAGACCGGAGAGAAGCCCGTTGCGGAAGGGTATCTTTGCCGATCGCGGCGGCCGTGGTACACCCAGGAAAATCGCCCGCCAGCACCGATCATTTGCACTTACATGGGCAGGAGCCGAGCTGGAGGGAAGCCGTTCCGCTTCATCCTCAATCACTCCCAGGCGACCGCTCTCAATACCTATCTCATGCTTTACCCGAAGCCGGCCCTTGCACGTTTCATGCAAGACAATCCTGAAGCACTGCGCACGGCATGGACGTTCTTGAACGAGATAGACACCGACGAGCTCCTCGGGCATGGCAGGGTCTATGGCGGCGGCCTGCACAAACTGGAGCCAAAAGAGCTCCGGGGCTTTCCGGCGCATGATCTCATCAACAAACTGCAAGGCATCGACATAGCGTGGCAGGGTTCATTCTTCCCAACCCGCGCGGTCGCGTGAAGTGTGGTCGCTATGAGTGCTGACGCCTACCTCCGGTCCATCCTCTTGCGTGAGGCAGTAGATACTGGACTTACCTTGCCGGTTCGAAGCGTAATAGGAGCGTTGAGGCCAGCTATTGTACAATGGTCAGGGGGCTATCTTGCGGACCTGTCTCCGAGCGGATCATTTGCAAAGGGCACAGCCAACAAAAGCGGCACCGATATCGATATTTTTGTCTCCCTTGCACACAACACGCCTGAGACCCTGAAGGATATTTACACAAAGCTTTTTCAGAGAATGACGGAGTTGGGGTACAAGCCCAAGGCCCAGAACGTCTCGATCAACATCACCGTGAACGGCTATGATGTCGATTTGGTCCCCGCTAAGCGTCAAGACTTCTACAGCCACGATCACAGCCTCTATCGCCGGAAGGCCGATACATGGACCAAGACTAACGTCGCGACGCACATCAACTATATATCTCAAAGCGGACGCGTTTCCGAAGCGCGTCTTATCAAGCTCTGGCGGAACCAAAAGGGGCTGGATTTTCCATCGTTCTATTTGGAGCTCGCTGTCATCAACGCCCTTGCCGGGACGTACGGTACGCTAGCGCAGAATGTTCTGACAGTATTGCGGTATCTTCGCGACACGTTCCCGGCCGCCCGTATCATCGATCCGGCCAATACCAACAACATCATCTCCGAGGACCTTACGGCGGCCGAGAAGGGTAAAGTGAAGGCAGCGGCCGAGCGTGCCCTTGCCGCAAAGACGTGGGGAGAGATCATTGCATGAGCGGATGGTCCCTTCCCGCGCTTCTGGCTGGCTTGCACGATGACATCGAGCGGCGGCTAGCGACAGCACGAAAAGCCTTCGCGCATCCTGTCACAAAAGGGGATGCCAGCGAACGAGTCTGGCTTGAGCTTCTGAAGACCTATCTCCCGCAGAGATATCAGGCCGAAACCGCTCATGTGGTCGATAGCACGGGGGCCTTCAGCCAGCAGATCGATATCGTCATTTTCGACCGCCAGTATTCCCCTTTTATATTTCATTTCGAAGGGCAAATTATTGTCCCGGCCGAAAGTATCTATGCGGTGTTTGAGGCCAAGCAATCGATAAACGCTGGTCAAGTTGCCTATGCACAGGAAAAGGTCGCGAGCGTTCGGGGCCTGCACCGCACAAGTCTTCCGATCCCGCATGCGGGCGGTATGTTTGATCCGAAGCCTCTGGCATCGATCTTGGGTGGTTTGTTGACTTTTGAAAGTGACTGGAACCCTCCTCTTGGGAAAGCCTTGGAAGATGGTCTCATGGCCGGTGAACCGTCAGGTCGGCTTGATATAGGCTGCATTGCAGCTCATGGCGGATTCATCCTCAATCCATCCGGCTCCTATACTTTGAGCAAGCAGGGCAAGCCTGCCGCTGCATTCCTTCTAGAACTGATCGCACAGCTCCAGAGCAAGGCAACAGTTCCCATGATCGATATTCGTGCCTATGCGCGCTGGTTGACCAAGTAACGCACAGTGCGTGTTCCTTCTTTGTACCGGGGCTAATTTGTGGTATATCTAGGGGTATGAACCGATTCCGGCACACCATATGGAGAACGTGACCATGGCGAAGAGCGGAAGCAAGAGCGGCGGCGGCAATGGGCCGCGCACGGTGAACAAGAGCGCTGCTACAGGGAAATTCGTGTCCAACAAGACAGTCGCGAGCAGTCCGAAGACAACCTACAAGCAGACAACCAAACCCTGCAAGTGACCGGCCATGAAAGACTTGCGGTTCCGCCAGCTTGAAAAATACCGCGTTGGCGGAACACGTGATCGGATGCAGCTTTCGCTTCCCGTGCCGAAAAGCCCGTCCGGCAAGATCTATCAGTATTCTCCGAATCCCAACGCCACGCCGCGCTTGTTCCTGATTGGTGAAGCGCCAGAGGACCGTTCCATCGTCGAGGAGCATCGGCCCCGCATCCGGCGAGAGCCCGGACCAGGGCAGACGGTCTGCCCGTATTCCGGTCATGTTGCCGAGGATGAAGCGTTCACTCATGCCGATGACATCGAGGCCGTGAAAAAGCACGCCCTCTGGATGGCAGAAAATGACGTGAACAGCTTCCTTGGCGATTGGGCCAAGAACTTCAACCGGAAGCAGCCGCGCGGCAGTTTCATCACGATGAAAATGGAGCACAAGCCGCGCCGCCGCCCGAAACCGCTGGCGATCCGGGAAGACTTGCTCCGTAGCCTTGGGTGCAATGTCTGCGCCCGTGCCTATGGCGTCTACGCACTTGCGCTGTTCTGCTCAGATTGCGGATCACCGAATGTCGCGCTGCATTTTCGACGCGAGATCGAGCTTGTTCAGGAGCAGATCGCCCTGGCCGACGAACTCGACACGCAGGGTAGGGGAGAGATTGCCTACCGCATCATGGGCAACGCCCATGAAGATGTACTCACCGCCTTTGAGGCGACGCTCAAGACAGTACACGCGCATCTTGTGCGTACCCACCTGCCAGAGCAGCTTGAGAAGCTTACCGGGAAGAAGGCTGTCGGCAATGCCTTTCAGAATGTCGAACGCGGTCGCGAGGTATTTGCCAAGATTGGCCTGGACCCATTCGACCGCCTTGACGCTGTGGAGATCGATCATATCCGCTTAAATATCCAGAAGCGCCATGTTCTCGGCCACAATCTTGGCATAGCCGATGAGCACTACGCCCGCTTCGCCGAAGATCATGAGCCCGGCGAGACCATAACACTGATCGGCGAAGACATCAGGCGCTTTGCCGAGCTCTGCTTCAGGGTTGTGGAACACTTGGAAGACAGCCTTATACCCGGTGTTGGCCTCTCACTTTCATAAAAAGAAAGAATGATTTCATGCAAAAAATTTCAACTCAGGAGCTGGCAAAGAAGAAACCAAGCGCCAGTTGCTGTGATTGCGGTAAGGGAGCAGCAGAGTCCGGTTCGGAAACCTCGACGATCCAAGGCGGAAACGCCCGGTGCCCCAGATGCTCGCGCAATGAGAGTCTTTATTGAGATTTCCGCCGTAGTCGCTTGGCCAAATGCCCCTTATCCGCTCCTTTGCAGAACGGCTTGCAGGTCCGCGAAATCGACCCCCACAAGCGACAGCTCAAGACCCTCAGCGGCCTCACGCCCTACGAATACATCTGCAAGATCTGGACATCCGAGCCAGACAGATTCATCGTAACCCAATCCACTAGATGCCGGGATTGAACACCTAGGCTGCAGGTTAGTCACCATGGCACTTCAATCGCGCTTAGGAGCGGAAGCCGCCCGAGTGTTTCGAGGGTTCGTCATTGAACCATAGGGCAAGCCACTGATCGCGAGTCACAATACAGACGGATGATGCATAAATCGGCCTTATGCAGTGTTGATGACATTCTGGTCATGCTGACATGAGGCGATCTCTACAGCTGTGAGGCCCACCGGGGATGATGCTCATCCACGACGAAGGGGTGGGCGTGGCGGCGTGTCCCCTGCAGATGCGGATGATCGAGCGGAAGGTTGTGGTGGGTGTGTTCCAAGATCTCTGCATCATCGCTCGGCCAGAGCCGAAGGGCAGCCAGGAGGCCCATCACGGCCAGCGCTGCGAGAACGCCGAGTGCTGCAATAGGGCCGAACCGGCTCATCAGCCACCCAGACAGCGGATAGGCAAGCAGCCAGCAGGCGTGGCTCAGCGCGAACTGCGCGGCAAAAAGTGCGGGACGGTCCTCGGCATGAGCCGAGCGTCGAAGAAGTCGCCCGGACGGCGTCAGGACGGCGGAATATCCAAGCCCCACAAAGAACCAGGCACCCAGCAGCATCGGCCAGGTCAGCCCGAGGGCAGCAATCGTCCCGGCCAGCCCCAAGAGCGTCAGCACCATCAGAATGGCCCCGCCCACCATCACCGGGCGATCTGACATCCTGTCCAGGACCCGTGGCAAAAGCAGGGCCGCAATCATCGAGCCGGCCCCGAAGGCAAGCAATGTCCAGGCGAGGGCGGAGGCATCCAGCCCAAGCGTGCCCCGCACAAGCGCGACCGAATTGACCAGCACCATGGCCCCCGCAGCCGCAGCAGCCATGTTCAACGCCAGCAACCCGCGCAGACGCGGCGTGGCCAGGTAGATGCGGATGCCGCGGGTGGTGCGGTCATAGATGCCGCGCGGCTCGGAGGGTTTTGGGCTGGGCAGCATGACCGAGAGGACCAGTGCCGCAGACGCAGCGAACCCGATCATGGTGCCAAAGAAGAGCGAGTTGTAGCTGACGGCAGCCAACAGCAGGCCGGCCAGCATCGGGCTGACGATGTTTTCCACATCATAGGCCAGTCGCGACAGCGAGAGCGCTCGGGTATAGCGGGCCTCGTCCGGCAGCACGTCGGGAATGGTTGCCTGAAAGGTCGGCGTAAAGGCGGCGGAGGCCGATTGCAGCACGAAAATGAGGACGTAGACCTGCCAGATCTCGGTGACGAAGGGCAGGCAGAGGGCGACAGCGGCCCGCACAAGATCCAGTGCTACGAGGAAGGCCCGGCGTGGAACCCGATTGGCAAAGGCGCCCGCGATGGGGGCAATGCCCACATAGGCCACCATTTTGATGGTGAAGACGGTGCCCAGCACCATGGCCGCATTGTCACCCGCCAGGTCGAAGGCCAGAAGCCCAAGCGCCACCGTGGCAAGCCCGGTGCCCAGAAGCGCCACCACCTGCGCCGCAAAGAGGTGGCGGTAGGTGCGGTCGGCAAGGACGTCCAGCATGGCGCAACCTCAGAGGTATCGGGTAATGGCCTTCATCTCGTCGCGATCATCGACCGAATGATCTGCGTCCAGACAATGATCAATATGATCGTGGATGAGAGCCCGCTTGGCATTGATGACGGCCTTCTCGACCGCTTGCAGCTGGTGGGCGATATCAAGGCAGGGTTTTCCGGCCTCGATCATCTCGATCACCGCCCGCAAGTGGCCGTCGGCACGTTTCAGCCGGGTAACCAGGGCAGGGTGGCTTGCGTGAACATGCGGGTGTGACATACAGTCAGGCTATCCCCCCCGAGGGGATGAAACAAGACGGCGCGATCAGCGTGCCGCGAACGAGCGGGCAGGGCAGGTGGGTGAAGCACGTGCGGACCTTTGTGCAAAGCGCACTTGCAGCGGTCCTCTGCCTGTCGTTGGTGGTGTGGTCCCTCGCACCGAGTGCCAGCCATGCCCCTTCAGTCTTCGAGGTGGTGGCAGAGCATACCGACATGATCGCCGATCATGGCCACTCCCACGGGTTCGAAGAGGATCTGTTCTGGGTGCTTCACGGTCACAGCCATGATGTGGCCGACCATGATCACAGTCAGGCCATGCTTGTCCCCGGCGCCGGTTCGCACCCGCCGATGGCTTATCGCGACACATTCCGGCTGCGTGCGTCATGGGACGGACCGCAGCGGGTTTATCTGATCGAGCGACCTCCGCGGGCCTGATCGATGCCGCCACCGCGCGGCCTTCACTCGATCAGACAGACCATACCGGAGACCTTTCCATGCCCTCGACTTCGAGGGTCCTGCGCGCCCTGGCACCACGCCAGCCGGTCGCGCTGGCCCTGATCCTGCTGGCGGCAGTCCTGCTGACCGCAGCCCAAGCCCTTGCCCATAACGTCACCGCCGGTGACGCGGGTTATATCCAGGAAATCTGGGGGGTGCAGATCATCCCCTTCATCTACCTCGGCGCCAAGCACATGATGACCGGCTACGACCACATCCTGTTCCTGCTGGGCGTGGTGTTCTTCCTTTACCGAATGAAGGACGTCGGCATCTATGTCAGCCTGTTCGCCATCGGCCATTCGGTCACGATGCTTCTCGGCGTGTGGTATGGCTGGGGCATCAACGCCTACATCATCGACGCGATCATCGGCCTGTCCGTGGTCTACAAGGCGCTGGACAACCTCGGCGCCTACCAGAAATGGTTCGGGCTCCAGCCGAATACCAAGGTCGCCACGCTGATCTTCGGGCTGTTCCACGGCACGGGCTTGGCCACCAAGATCCTTGACTATGACATCCCGCAGGACGGGCTGCTGGCCAACCTGCTGGCCTTCAACGTCGGCGTCGAGGTCGGCCAGTTGCTGGCCCTGGCCGTGATTTTGATCGTCATGGGCTACTGGCGCCGCAGCCCGAACTTTCTGCGCCAGGCCACCATCGCCAACGTGGTGATGATGGGCCTCGGCATCTGGCTGACCTTCAACCAGGTCGCCGGCTACATCGCTTCAACCTGAAGACAGATTGGATAGTCCCATGCACAATGCACCCAAGCCCAACCTCGAAGACTTGCCCACCAGGGCGCAACTGCGCCGCGCCAGCATTCTGGCCGGTATCGGTGCGGCGGTGATCGCGGCCACCGTTTATCTGCCCGCCGAATACGGCATCGACCCGACCGGGATCGGCCACGTCACCGGCCTGACCGAAATGGGCGAGATCAAAATGCAGCTGGCCGTGGAGGCTGAGGCCGACCGCCTGCTGGACGAGCAGCGCGGTCAGGACCAGTCTTCCAGCGTTCTGGACAGCATGCTTGGCCTGTTCATCGGCACGGCCCATGCGCAGGAGGCACAGGACACCTGGAGGGACACCGTGACCTTCACGCTGGAGCCGGGTGACACCGCCGAGATCAAGATGACGATGAAGGCCGGAGACGAGGCCGAATATACGTGGACCGCCGAAGGCGGCCGGGTCAACTTCGACCTCCACGCCCATAGCGGCGGCGAGTCCATCGACTACGAGCGCGGCAGCGGCGCGACGGACGGCGAGGGCAGCATCGAAGCGCCCTTCGACGGCGATCATGGCTGGTTCTGGCGGAACCGCGACAGCACGCCCATCAACATGACGATCCAGGTGCGCGGCGACTACAGCGCCATCGTCGAGACCTACTGAGCCTTGGGCAGCCATTCGCGTTCATAGCCGCGAATGGCGGTCTTTTCACTTCTGCATTTTCTGCTGCCCTACACCTGAGGAGAGACGAAATGCCGGTAGCAAGATCCTGCTGAAACGGTAACATTCGTGCGCGAGCCGCTCAAAATGCATTGATGTCGAACTTTGACCTTAATACACATCGCTCATGATCCACGTCCTGCGCCAGCTGGCTATGCTCTTCGTCGTGACCCTGGTCACGATGGGCATCACCGTGGCTGCTGGCAACGCATCGATGGATCTGAAATGCGAGATGATGCTGACAGCCGCGTCCGCTCAAGGGTTCGACAGTCATGCCGAGCATTCCGCACATGAGGGTTCAGATCACGCGTCGCCAAGAACCGTTCTTGTCGAAGACCATGTCCATGACGAAGACACATCCTCCGAAGGACACGGGTCGCACTGCAAGGCCCATGCCTGTCCCGCGACCGCGTTCCTGGCATCCAGCGATGTGGTCCAAGCCTTTCTGATCAGCCAGACTCTTGATGCTGTCAGCACGGCCCCGCTGGTGGAACTGACCGTCTGCGAAGGACTGCGCCGCCCTCCGCGGGTTTGATCCGAACGTTGCAAGCTGTAGCCTGACAGGCTGCGGCGATCATCCTTCTGATCCAAAAGCGGAATCTTCACATGAAATTCGTGTTTGCGGCTGCGATGCCGCTGCTTGCGGTGGCCTGTGCGCCTCTGCCTCCTCTGGATACATCTGCCGGCCTTGTGAGCGTTGCCGATACCGCGTCGCCGGTCTCTACCCTGCAGGCCGGTCCCGCCGTCACCTATCGAAGCCGCACCGTTCAGGAGCCGGGAAACTGGACTCAGCTGAATGATGCGCAAGGCCCAGGTGTCGAATGAAAAAGGCATTGGGACTTTCGATGGGCGCAGTGCTGCTGCTGACGGCCTGCGCGGATACGGCAACCATGAACCAAGCCCGCGATAAGCGGGCAGGGTTCGAGACTGTTGCCGGGATCTCCCGGCAGGCGACGGGAGCAGAGGCGGCCTGGCTTCAGACTCCGGCTGAGCGGCAGGCCCATGCGCAACGCGTTCGCGCCATCGTTCAGGGAAAGACGATCAGCGCCGAACAGGCGGTGCAGGTGGCGCTTCTGAACAACCCCGGCCTGCAGGCCAGTTATGCCGATCTGGGCTTGTCTGCAGCAGACCTGTGGGAGACGGCCCTGGGACCAGTGCCGAGCGTCGGCATCTCCGTGTCCGGGCTGGTCAGTGGGGATGTCACCCGGTCCGTGGAAGGCACGGTGGCGTCATCCATTCTGGACATGGTGACGAAAAAATCCCGCACGCGGGCGGCCGATCTGGAATTTCGGCAGGCCCAACTGGCTGCGGCAGGCGAGACCCTGGCGCTGGCGCATGAAACCCGCCGGACCTGGATCGAGGCCGTCGGTGCGTTTGAGGCCGCCAGCTTGGTTGGCCGGGCCCAAGGCGCCGCGGACGCGGCATCCGAACTGGCCGCAGAACTGGGCGCAACGGGTGCCCTGAGCCGCGCCGATCAGGCAAGAGAACATGTGTTCACCGCAGAGCTGGCCGCCGAACAGGCGGAGGCAAGGCTCGAAGCGCAATTGGCAAAGGAAAAGCTGGTCCGTCTGCTGGGCCTGTGGGGAACCGATACCGATTTCTACGTTCCCGACAGCCTGCCAACACTTCCGGGCAGCGTGCCGAACCGCACCAATATCGAACGGATGGCACTTGAAAATCGCGTCGATCTGGCCGCGGGCCGGTTGGAGCTGGAGGCCGTGGCCGCGCGCTACAAATTGGGCGGCCAGACCCGGATGCTGTCGGACGCAGAGGTCGCAGCGGGCGTCGAAATCGAACGTGAAGACGGAGAGAACGAACGCTCGCCGGTGGTCGACGTCGCGTTCAGCATTCCGGTTTACGACACCAGCGGCCTGATTTCCCGGCGCGGCAAGCTGGAATACCTGCGCTCGGCCAACAGCCTGGCGCAGTCGGCAATCAATGCCAGGTCCGAGGCACGGTCTGCCTACACGTCGGTCACGGGGAAGCATCAGATCGCCCTGCACTGGCGCGACCAGGTCCTGCCTCTGCGCCGCGAAATCGATGAGCAGGCGCTGCTCAGCTACAACGGCATGCTGACCTCGACCTTCGAGCTGCTGAACGACGCCCGCGAGGGGCTGGAATCCCAACTGAGCGCGGCTGAGGCCAAGCGCGACTACTGGCTGGCCGAGGCAGATGCCACGGCCGTGATCTGGGGTGGCGCAACTGAAAACGGAGAGGACGAATGATGAATCGCAGGCAATTGATGGGTGCGGGCATCGGGGCAGGGGCCGCGGCTCTGACCGTCAACATGGGCCAGGCGGAGACGCGGTTTCGCGATCTGCCCGAAGCCGCCAGCACCGACAGCCCCTATACGCAAGTCCCGCCGCGCCCGACCACCGGGATCGAGTACAACCCGGTCGTGACCCTGAACGGCTGGTCGCTGCCTTATCGGATGAATGGCAATGTCAAGGAATTCCACCTTGTTGCCGAACCGGTCGAGCGCATCATGGCAGACGGGATGATCGCGCGTCTGTGGGGCTATAACGGCCAGTCCACTGGTCCGACGATCGAGGCCATCGAAGGCGAGCGGGTCCGGATCTATGTGACCAACCGTTTGCCCGAACATACCTCGGTTCACTGGCACGGCCTGATCCTGCCTTCCGGGATGGACGGCGTGTCCGGCCTCAGCCATCCCGGCATCCCCTCCGGCAAGACGTTCGTCTACGAGTTCGATCTCGTGAAGTCCGGGACCTTCATGTACCACCCGCATGCCGACGAGATGGTCCAGATGGCCATGGGCATGATGGGGCTGTTCATCGTGCATCCGCGCGACCCGGCCTTCATGCCGGTAGACCGAGACTTTGCCTTCCTGCTGGCCGCCTATGACATCGATCCCGGCACCTATATCCCGCGCGTCGCCGAGATGACGAACTTCAACCTGTGGACGTTCAACAGCCGCATCTTCCCGGACATCGATCCCTTGGTGGTCAACCGGGGCGATCGGGTCCGTGTCCGGGTCGGCAACCTCACCATGACCAACCACCCTGTCCATATGCACGGCTATGATTTTGAAGTGACCTGCACGGATGGCGGTTGGGTCCGGCCGGAGGCGCGCTGGCCGGAAGTGAGCATCGATATCCCCGTGGGCGCGATGCGGGCCTATGAGTTCAACGCCGATCACCTGGGAGACTGGGCAATCCACTGCCACAAGTCGCACCATACCATGAACGCCATGGGACACGAGTTGCCTACAATCATTGGCGCCAACAAGAGCCGCGTCACAGACATGGTCCGCCGGCACCAGCCCGGCTACATGCCGATGGGCACCGCCGGCATGGCAGACATGGGCGAAATGTCCATGGAAATCCCCGAGAACACGATCCCGATGATGACGGGCTGGGGTCCCCATGGTCCGCTCGAAATGGGCGGCATGTTCTCTGTCGTGAAGGTGCGCGAAGGCATCGCCCCTGATGACTATTCCGATCCGGGCTGGTTCGAGAACCCTCCCGGCACGCAGGCATGGGAGTGGACAGGCGAGTTGCCCGAACATGCCAGCAACTACAGCCCCGAGACCATCCTGACGCCGCGCGGCGGCAAGCGGTTGGGCTGATCTGACTCTATCGAGCAACACAAAGGAAAAGCGATGAAATCGTTGATGCTGATTACTGTTCTTGCCCTTTCACCTACTGCCACTCTGGCGGCGGGAACCCATGCAGGTGGCCATGATGAATACGCCATGGGCGCGCCTGCAGAAGCCTCTGACGGTGACATGAAGACCGTCGAAGTCACCATGCGGGAAACCGACGAGGGCACGATGATCTTCGAGCCCGCGGAGCTGTCGTTCGTGTCGGGAGAGACTGTCCGCCTGGTCGTTACCAACGCGGGTGAACTGGATCATGAATTCGTGATGGACACGGTGGAGGCCAATGCCGAGCACAAGGAGCTGATGGCGCGGTTCCCCGAGATGGAACATGACGACCCGAATGCGGTCCGTCTTCAGCCCGGCGAGACCGGCGAGATCCTGTGGACCTTCGAAAACGCCGGTGAATACGAATTTGCCTGCTTGATGCTGGGCCATTACGAGTCCGGCATGCACGGCCCCCTGAACGTCACCAAATCCTGAACCGCGAGGACCTGACCATGAAACTGATCCCTTTGACCGCTGCCGCGTTGATCCTGACATCCGGGGCCGCACTGGCTGACATGCACATCACCAATGGGACCGTCACCAAGATCGACACCCAATGGAGCAAGGTGACCGTCGACCACGAGGAGCTGAAGAACCTGGATATGCCCGCCATGAAGATGGTCTTCCAGGTCGCAGAGCCCGAGATGCTCGCTAACCTGAGCGAGGGACAGGACATCCGTTTTGCGGCAGATCGGGTGAACGGCAAGCTGACCATCACGGAAATTCTGGAATGATCCGGAAAACCGAACATCGGAGAACGACAATGCTCTCGTACAAAGCTCTTATCGTCGCGGCTGTCGCATCATGCAGCCTTGCATCGCCGCTTTTTGCCCAAGACACCGAGTTCCAGATGCCTGAGCAATGCGCCATGGCAGCACCCGCGGGCGAGATGCCGATGGGAAAAATGCCCCAAGGCTCTGGCGGTCATGGCAACCAAGCAGGCGGCATGGGCGCCATGATGGGCATGGGCGGCATGGATATGGAAACCATGCCGGAGCATGTTCAGGAGAACATGCGCCGCATGATGGTCACCATGCCCGCGATGCACGACGGCATGATGAACGAGGATGCCGACGTGGCTTTCGCCTGCGGGATGATTGCCCACCATCAGGGTGCAATCGACATGGCCCAGGTTCTTCTTGAGCATGGTGATAACCCGGAAATGATCAAACTTGCTGGCGCCATCATCGCCGCGCAAGTTGGCGAGATCGAGGAAATGACAGCCTGGCTGGCAGAAAACGCTGAGTAAATTGCATGAAGCCGCGCGGCTCTGATCGCGCGGACTTCTTCTCGGTCTAGCGGTGAGCTGCGCGTTGTTGGGTATGTCATTGATCGTTCTCCGACCCATTAGAAAAGACCTACCACGCCCTTGACCTTACCATGGTGGGAAGCCCCATATCTGTCCCGAACACGCGACGGAGCGACAATCATGAATATTGGAGAAGCCTCCAGCCAGTCCGGCGTCACGGCAAAGATGATCCGCTATTACGAGCAGATCGGGCTGATCCCGCGGGCAGAGCGGACGCCGGCAGGGTATCGGGATTACACGGATGCTGACGTCCACATGCTGCGGTTCATTGCGCGGGCGCGGGATCTGGGCTTCTCGATCGCCGGGATCACCGATTTGCTGGACCTGTGGCGAAACAAGGACCGGCGCAGCGCCGATGTGAAAGCGCTGGCACAGGCGCGGGCCCAGGATCTCCGCCAAAAGATCGCGCACCTCCAGGATATGGCCGGAACGCTGGAGGAACTGGCGCGATCCTGCGCCGGAAACGAGCGCCCGGATTGTCCCATCCTGCAGGACCTGGGATCACAAACCGCTCCGACGCAAGGCAACCGTAAGCATCAGAACAAAAACAGCACCGCTATTCAGGAAAGGATCACATCATGATCAACAGGCGTATCTTCATCGGAACCTTGGCAGCAGCTCTTGCTCCGGCAGGCGCTGTGCTGGGCGCCTTGCCCACGCCGGAAAACACACTAATCGCAGTGGTTCGCTCCCCCGAATGCGGATGTTGCGGCGCGTGGATCGATCACCTGCGGGAAGCCGGGTTCACGGTCGAGGAAACCCTGTCCGATAATGTCGACGCCTTCAAGGATCAGCACGCCGTGCCCCAGCCTCTCCGGTCCTGCCACACCGCCCTTGTCGAGGGCTATGTGATCGAGGGCCATGTGCCGGCAGATGCTATCCGCACCCTGCTGGATCAAAAGCCCGAGGCGGTCGGCCTGGCAGTTCCGGGAATGCCGATCGGCTCGCCCGGCATGGAAATGGGCGATCAGACGGAGCCATTCGAGGTCATCCTCTGGAACGCGTCTGGTACTGACGTCTTTGCAAGATATTGAGGATTCCAATGGCAAACGCAGCGTCTAAAACCGCGACCCTCCACAGGATGGTCATGGCCAAGCACATGTGCCCCTATGGCCTTAAATCGCTCGATCTGCTCAAGCGCGAGGGCTACCGCGTCGAGGACCATCACCTGACAACCCGCGCCGAGGTTGATGCCTTCAAGGAGCAGAATGGCGTTCAGACCACCCCGCAAACCTTCATCGAAGGCCAGCGAATTGGTGGCTATGACGACCTGCGCCGCCATTTCGGGAAGGCCGTCCGCGAAAAGACCGCGACCACCTACCGCCCGGTAATCGCGCTGTTTGCGATGGCCGCCGCCATGGCCCTGGCCACGAGCTGGGCCGCGTTCGGTCAGCTTATCACCGTCGCCGCAGCGGAATGGTTGGTGGCCTTCGCCATGTGTCTGCTGGCCCTGCAGAAGCTGAAGGACGTTGAAAGCTTCGCCACGATGTTCCTGAACTATGACCTGCTGGCGCAGAGATGGGTCCCCTATGGCTACGTCTATCCCTTCGCCGAGGGGCTAGCGGGGGTGCTGATGGTGGCCGGCGCGTTGATGTGGCTGTCGATCCCGGTGGCGCTGTTCATCGGTACGATCGGCGCGGTTTCCGTTTACAAGGCAGTTTATATCGACAAGCGCGAACTGAAGTGCGCCTGCGTCGGCGGCGACAGCAACGTGCCCTTGGGCTTCGTCTCGCTGACCGAGAACCTGATGATGATCGCCATGGCCGTCTGGATGCTGATCAAGGTCACCATACTGGCGCGTTAATGACGCTGCCTTTCAGATAGCTGCGCTCCAAAGCAAACCAGGTTGCCAGAACGAAAGCTCACTCCAGTGCGCCGGAGCGGAAGGTTCCATTTCTGGTGTGGAACCATCTTCTGCACAAACTTATGGGTTTTAGATAAAATTCTTATAACAACGGAAACAAATAAGGGGATCGAAAGAAAAACACCGCGATATTCTTGGGCGCTGGTTTGGCGCTCATGCTTTCTCTTTGGCTTTTAAGAGGCCAAGAGACCGTTGACGACCTCGCTTGGATGCTCGCGATGATCCCCCACCATTCAAATCGCTATCCTGACCAGCGAACGCGCAGATATTTTGTGTCCCAAGGTGCGGTCGCTCGCAGTTGTGATCACTGAGGCGCAGAGTAATGAGATTGCGGAAATGAAAAGCTATATTGCTGACATTGGGGAGAACGGTGACGCACCAGCAGGCACCCCCCGCGCCGAAGCCGACTGACGTTGTCACGGATAATGCCTGTGCAAGGCAGATGTGGGCACACAAAATGATCTTAAAAATCAAGAGCAAGGAAGTTAATGGTTTCAATTAAGGGCATCTTAAGCGGCAATATCAAGAGGTAGGTTGGCAAGACATGGACCACGATCATCACCACGCGAAGAGCGACATTCCGGCAGGAGCCGAGACGGCAAAGGATCCGGTCTGCGGGATGACAGTTGCGGTCGAGCCGGACGGCCGCCAAGCAACGTTCGAAGACAAGACTTTTCATTTTTGCTCGGAAAAATGCCAGTCCAAATTCAAGGCGGATCCGTGGTTCTACGCCTCCGGCCGCGCTGCTGGACAGAACAAGGCAGCTCCGGTCAACACCCAATATACCTGTCCAATGCACCCGGAGATTGTCCGCGATGTGCCAGGTGACTGTCCAATCTGCGGCATGGCGCTCGAACCGATGCTGCCTTCAGACGAGCCAAGTGAAGAACTGACCGACTTCACACGCCGAATGTGGATCTCTGCCGCTGCTGCGGTGCCGCTTGTCATCCTGACAATGGGTGAGCTAGTCGCTCTGCCGGTTCGGGACTGGATTGGTCATCAGGTCGCAAGCTATCTAGAATTCGCCCTGGCGACGCCAATCATCCTCTGGGCGGCCTTGCCGTTCTTCAAACGAGGTTGGGATTCACTTGTGAACCGATCGCCGAACATGTGGACGTTGATCAGCCTGGGCGTTGGTGCAGCCTACCTGTATTCGCTCGTCGCGACCTTCCTACCCGGTGTATTTCCCGATGCTTACCGAATGGGTCATGGCGTAGGCACATACTTTGAGGCGGCGGTGGTGATCGTGGCATTGGTTTTCGTGGGTCAGGTTCTGGAATTGCGGGCACGCGAACGCACCGGGGATGCCATTCGAGCGCTGCTGGACCTCGCCCCAAAGACCGCGCGGCGTATCCTGCCGGATGGCTCAGAATATGACGCGCCCTTGGAAAACATCATGGAAGGTGACCGGCTCCGCGTGCGCCCCGGTGACGCGGTGCCAGTGGACGGCACGGTGATCGAAGGCCGCTCATCCTTGGACGAGAGCATGCTGACGGGCGAGTCAATGCCGGTCGAAAAGAGTCCGGGCGATACGGTAACCGGGGCCACGATTAACAAGAACGGCAGCCTCGTGATCGAAGCGGGAAAGGTCGGCGCCGACACCGTTCTTGCGCAAATCGTGGCGATGGTTTCGAACGCCCGGCGATCTCGCGCCCCGATCCAGGGGATGGCCGATCGGGTTTCGGCGGTGTTCGTGCCGACGGTGGTCGGGATCGCAATCTTGGCCTTCGTCGTTTGGCTGATTTTCGGCCCCGAGCCCTCGCTGGCCTTTGCCATTGCCTCGGCCGTGTCGGTCCTAATCATCGCTTGCCCCTGCGCCCTTGGGTTGGCCACTCCGATTTCGATCACCACCGCGGCGGGGCGGGGCGCACAGGCAGGCGTGTTGATCAAGGATGCCGAGGCGCTCGAGCGGATGGCGGGGGTCGATACCCTGATTGTCGACAAGACCGGCACGCTGACCATGGGCAAGCCAAAGCTGACGGATACTGCGGTACTCGGGGATGTGGCCGAAGCGGACTTGCTGTCACTGGCGGCAGCGCTTGAGCGCGGCTCGGAACACCCGCTGGCGGAAGCGATCGTCGAAGGCGCCGAAGCACAGGGTGCGATGCGGCAAGAGGCGGTGGATTTTGAGGCCGTCACTGGCAAAGGAGTGCGCGGCACGGTTGGCGGACGCACAGTGGCGCTTGGCAATGCGGCCATGATGCAGGAGATGGGACTGGATACGGGCGCGGCCGAAGCGAAAGCAGACACTCTGCGCGCCGAGGGCAAGACGGCGATGTTCATCGCGGTCGATGGAGTGCTTACCGGCATCGTGGCGGTCGCCGACCCGATCAAAGACTCGACCGCGCAGGCCATCCGCGAACTGCACGCTCAGGGGCTGCGCGTCATCATGGCGACGGGTGACAACGTGCGGACAGCACAGGCGGTGGCGAGCAAGCTGGGCATCGACGAAGTGCGCGCGGGCGTTCTTCCGGAAGCCAAAAAAGAGCTGATCGACCAGCTGCGCCGCAACGGCCACAAGATCGCCATGGCGGGTGATGGCGTGAACGACGCGCCTGCGCTGGCCGCTGCCGATGTCGGCATCGCAATGGGTACGGGCGCGGACGTGGCCATGGAAAGCGCTGGAATAACCCTTCTGGGCGGCGACCTGATGGGTATCGTCCGGGCACGCAAGCTGGCGCGGGCGACGTTGCGCAACATCAAGCAGAACCTGTTCTTCGCCTTCGCCTACAATGGACTTGGCGTGCCGATCGCAGCGGGTCTGCTGTACCCCGTCACCGGCCTTCTGCTCTCGCCAATGATCGCAGCGGCGGCGATGAGCCTGTCCTCCGTCTCGGTTATTGCCAACGCCCTCCGCCTGCGGCGAGTCACTCTGTAAGGAAACAAAAAGGAAGACGTTCAATAACCGTAACCGACCGGTTGAGGCCGCCTGCCTGACGAAGGCTGGGCGAGCTAAGACACGTGCATAAAGACGTCGTTATGCACGTGTCTTATCGGGAGAGGCCATGCTGGGTGAGATTTTAGGTGTCGAACGGCGCCGTCGCTGGAATGACGATGAGAAGCTCGAGATCGTGCTGGAGGTCGGCATCGGCGGGGCCTCGGTCACGCAGGTTGCCCAACGGCACGAGCTCACGCGGTCGCAGGTCTATGGCTGGCGCCGTGAGCTGAAGAAGAAGGGGCTGTGGTCGCCGGATCGGGGCGCGCTTTTCCTGCCAGTGGATTTCGGCTCGCTGCCTGATCCGGCACATCCCCCAGCACCCTCTCGACCGGTCCTGATCGAATTGCGGTTAGCCAACGGTCGTTGCCTTCGGTTCGACAGCAGCATGGATGGCCAGGCGCTGACCCGGTTGATCCGGGCCGTGGAAGCGGCATGATCGGTCCTGGCACCGGGGTCCGGGTCTATCTGGCGTGCGGCGCGACCGACATGCGGAAGGGAATTGCCGGTCTCTCAGCTCTGGCCCAGGATGTGCTGCGCCAGAAACCGACCAGCGGCGCGGTCTTCGCGTTCCGTGGCCGCCAAGGTGACCGGCTGAAGCTGCTCTACTGGGATGGCCAGGGCTTCTGCCTCTATTACAAGGTCCTCGAGCGCGGGCGCTTCCCTTGGCCGAACAGCGAGGCCGGGGTCGCGCGGCTGACCTCCGCCCAGCTGGCGATGCTCTGGGAGGGGATCGACTGGCGGCGACCGGACTGGGGCGCTCCCCCAGCTCGGGTCGGGTAGATCATCTAACTGAATCCACTTGTTTTATTGGCCTCTCATGCCGGCGCATGGTATCAGTCGGCATGTCTGATGATGCCGACATTCTCACTGACGACCCCGCGGTCCTGAAGGCGATGATCGCCGTGCTTCAGGCGGAGAATGCGCGCATGTCGGCCACTCTTCAGGCCCACGATCAGCTGGTTCAGGCCTTGCGCCTGCGGATTGCCAAACTCCAGAAGCAGGCCTTCGGCAAAACCTCGGAAAAGATCGAGCGCGAGATCGCCCAGCTGGAGCTGGCGCTGGAGGATCTGCTGGTCGCAGCCGCCGAACAGCGCGACGGGCCGATCGAGGACGATGAGCCTGCCGCGACCGATGCTCCTGTTGCCGAGGCAAAGCCGCGACGCCGTCCGCGCGTGTCGGACGCAACGCCCCGCGAACGGCGTGAGCTCGACCCTGGCACCTGTTGCCCCGACTGTGGAGGTGAGCTGCGAGTGGTGGGCGAGGACGTCAGCGAGCTTCTCGACCTGGTCGCGGCGCAGATGAAGGTCATCCAAATCGCGCGGGTGAAGAAGTCCTGCCGCCGGTGCGAGAAGATGGTGCAGCCTGCGGCCCCGAGCCGTCCGATCACGGGCAGCATGGCCGGTCCGGGGCTGCTGGCCCAGATCCTCGTCTCGAAGTTCGACGACCACCTCCCGCTCTACCGTCAGAGCGAGATCTACGCCCGTATGGGGGCCGATATTCCGGACAGCACGCTGCTGGACTGGTGCGGACGCGCCATGAAGGTGCTCGCCCCTGTCATTGAACGGATTGAGGCCGAGGTGATGGCCGCGCCGGTGCTGCATGCGGACGATACTCCGATCCGCGTGCTGGACCGGTCACGCCGGGACCGCGGCCTCGGCAAAGGGGTCAAGCAGGGTCGTGTCTGGGCCTATGTCTCGGACCAACGACCTTGGGCCGGCACCGCACCACCCGGCGTCGTTTACCGCTTCTCCCCGGATCGAAAGGGAGAGCATCCGCAGCGCCACCTGCAAGGCAGCGGCGGCATCCTGCAAGCGGATGCCTATGCCGGCTTCAACCCGTTCTACGCCCCGCGCGCGGACGGCAGCAGTCAGTTCTGCGAGGCCGCGTGTTGGGCGCACCTGAGGCGCGACTTCCATGATGTCTGGGAGGGCAGGAGGTCCGAGATCGCGCGGGAGGCCCTCGACCGGATCGGCAAGCTCTACGACATCGAGCGCGAGATCGCCGGTCAGTCCGCCGAACTGCGACAGGCGGCGCGCCAGGCGCACTCCCGCCCCATGGTCGATGCCTTCAAGGCATGGGCCGAGGCCCAGCTGCTGCTCATTCCGGGCAAGAGCGATCTCGCCAGGGCCTTCCGTTACGGCCTCAGCCGCTGGCCCTCCTTCGAGCTCTTCCTCGAAGACGGCCGCGTTGGCATCGACAACAACCCGGCCGAGCGCGCCATGCGCCCGATCGGCATCGGTCGGAAGAACTGGCTCTTTGCAGGCTCGGACAGCGGTGGCGAGACACTGGCCCGGGCCATGACCCTGATCGAAACCGCCAAGATGAACGGGCTCGATCCGCAGGCGTGGTTGGCCGACATCCTCGACCGCATCCACGATCACAAGATCAACCGGCTTGACGAGCTGCTGCCGTGGCAGTGGAATGCAGCTTGCCCATGATGAGCGTCCTCGCCTCTGTCGGCATCTATGCGCTGGCTGCTCTTGCCGAGATCGCAGGATGCTTCGCGTTCTGGGCCTGGCTGCGTCTTGGCCGCTCTGCCCTCTGGCTTATTCCGGGCGCCATCTCCCTTGCCCTGTTCGCATACTTGCTGACGCGGGTTGAGGTCGAGTTTGCCGGTCGTGCATATGCAGCCTATGGCGGCATATACATCGCAGCATCCATCGCCTGGCTTTGGGCCGTGGAGGGGCAGATCCCGACCCGATGGGATACCATCGGCGCAATCTTTTGCCTGACCGGCATGGCGATCATCTTGGTCGCCCCGATGCTTCAGAAGTGACCTGCGGTCTCAATCGGGCGGTTACCAATAACCCGACAGACACTCGTTATCACCGAGGGACCGACGGGGGCAGGTCAAGTCGGTCACCACTAACACTGGGCGCCTTTTTCCTTAAACTTGTCGCACCAGTCTTTAGCCGGCCCCGCAGTCATAAAATCCGCGGTAGCCGACTTCCAATCCCCGATCGAGCCGGAGGATGAGCTCGGCGTTCTGGCGCCAGTCCGCTTCGTCGCCGAGCGGCCTTACCGAAATGGTCGTGCCCGACGCCGAGAAATCCGCGGCCCCGTTCCGTGCCTCACCGTCCGCATCAAGATTGATCAGGACTCCGTTGAGTTTCATGGCCGCCCCGCTGCCGTCCTCCGCAACCCAGAGTACGGGATCGGTCTCCGGACTGCGATTGAAAGTGCAACGGTCTGCAGCAGAAAGCACTCGCTCCGCCTCGGCTTCCGGCATGGGTGCGAGATCAAGAGTGGAGATCAGCGTGTTCGAAAGGGCGTCCTGCACAGTGCCCGGCTCGGCAGCCGGATCCTGATAGATGCTCTCCACAACATTGCCGTCCGACACTTCGCTGATGAGATACCGCATTTCCGCTATCTCGCGCCGCTGCGCTTCGATGATTTCATCGGCAAGCTTGCGAACGCGCGGGTCACGGATCTGTGCCCGCTCAGACGTCATGATTGCAATTGAATGATGCGGGATCATCGCACGCATGTAGCTCGGGCCCGATACGGTGACCTGGCTACGAACGAGCCAGAGCGAGAGCGCGAAGACAACTACCGATCCGACGAAAATCGCGATGTTGAGCATCTTGTTTGAATACATGCCCAGCATGTAGGCCAGCATGATGACGGCCATGGTGGCACCCATCATGATGGCCATGTAGGTACGCGTCTCGGAGAAGAAGACATGCTCCCAGGCATAGGTGTTCAGGTACATCAGGACGAACATCACCACCGTCGAGGTGACGATCATCAGGCCGAAGCGGATGTAGGACATGGATATTCTTCTCCTCAGTTTGCGGCTGCGCCGGGATCGGTCCCATTGCTGTCTGTCGTCTCTGTGGAGCCTGCCGCGGCGGCGGGAGCAGCTTCTGCATCAGACGCCCCGCCGCTGCCGGTCAGGGTGCGATAGTCATCGGAGGAGAGGCCTGGCATCTGCGTCACGAAAGCTGTCAGCGCCGCGATCCCCTCTGGTCCGTGGTGGGTGCCGAAGGCCGGCATCCCGCTCATCTTGATGCCGTTCTCCACGATCCAGTAGATTTCCTCGGCGCTCCACTCGGCGGCCGCTTCCATAAGATGCGGCGGCTCGGGCCGCATTCCCCGCGACCACTCCGTCGGGTCCTGGCCCGGCGCCCCATGGCAGTAAACACAGCTTTCAGCGTAATGATGCGCACCCTGTGCCACCAACTCGTCCGAGAAGGTTTCCGGAAGCTCCACGCCGCCGGAACGGCGCTCGACGGAGCGGCGCATCGTGGTGTCGAGTGTCCATCTCACGGCGTCGGCATGTTGATCTGAGGCGGCGACATTATATGTGCCTGTGTAGGCAACGGTCAGCCACACGGCGATTGCGATCAGTGCCGTCCCAACGACGCCCAATCCCAATCCGGCTGCAAACTTCTTGGTCATGTGCCTCTCCCGTCAATATGCCCGGTCTGAAGCCGAGGATCGTATCAAAACTCACCCCGATACCCCCGCGGGGTTCTTTCCCTAAACACGTTTGGGCTGTAGGTGTTCCCGAAACTTTTGGAACTGCCGATGGTTTTTGGCTTGAGCCATGAGAGACAAGCAAACCATGAACCAACGTAAACAAGCAGCATTGCACCGGCTTGCCCGCCTTGAGGGGCAAGTCCGCGGCGTCATCAGGATGATCGAAGAGGACCGCTACTGTGTAGATATCCTCAACCAAACTCTCGCCATCCGTTCGGCCTTGGCTCAGGTGGAGGTCCTCATCCTGCAGGACCACGCCGATGAATGCGTCGAGAGAGCGATCGCCTCGAATGATGCTGATGCACAACGCGAGAAGTTCCGCGAGCTGGTGAGCATTTTTGAGAAGGTCTGCAGATAGTAAAGGCGCCTTCGGACGGCGCCGCCTGTCCTTCGTTATGCGCTGGAACATTACCCCCCTCCCGTACGTTCCAACGACCCGAAACCTAACCGGAAGGGAATAACATGCACGTCCGCGAAATGATCAGCGCCCATCCTCATGTTCAGGGCAGCACAGCCGACCGGCTCATCCAATTCGTCGAAGAAGCATATGGCTGCGCACAGACCTGCACGTCCTGCGCTGACGCGTGCCTGGCGGAAGATATGGTCGCCGAACTCCGGCAGTGCATCCGGCTGAATTTGGATTGCGCCGACATCTGTGCGGCAGCCGGAGCGATGGCATCCAGGCGCACCGGATCGAATGTTGAGGTTCTTCGAGCAGTGATCCAGGCATGCAGTGAAGCGTGCCGCCGGTGTGGCGAAGAATGCCAGGGTCACGCCGAGAAGCACGAGCACTGCCGGATCTGCGCCGAGGCCTGCAAACGTTGCGCTGAGGCCTGCCAAGCTGCGCTGCACGAGGTCCAGTAAATCTGGATAAAGGCGGGCCGTCTGCTGCAGCTAAAAACAACTCGGCGATGCTGGCGGTCTGCTTGAAGGTGGCCTTTGGTTTAAGAA
The DNA here is from genome assembly GCF_048538155.2 of Paracoccus sp. T5. Taxonomy (GTDB): domain Bacteria; phylum Pseudomonadota; class Alphaproteobacteria; order Rhodobacterales; family Rhodobacteraceae; genus Paracoccus. The sequence continues at coordinate 15,506 of NZ_JBLWIC020000003.1, read as the reverse complement.
CCTCAAAGCGATTATGTTGCATAAATCCGTTTATGTGGTATTATAATACCTTTATGCGACAGGTCTCCCTGCCCCGCTGAGGCATCGTTGCAGGCTGCCAGGCAGATGCCGCAGAAGCTCACAGGCGCCGGTCGCTCCAGCAGAGGGCGTCACCGATCTTCATCATTTGGTCCTGTAAGCAACTTGCATGGCTGGACGCTCGCAGCACCATCATGAAGCTGTGATCGAGAAGGCCTGGGCAATTCCAAGGTCACTATGGGAGTTCGAGATACATGATCCAACGCAACCTCGCGATCGCAACGCTTGGCATGTGGATAATAGGCGCTGCTGCACAGGCAGAACCGTTGACAGATCGCATGCAGATCCAGGTCTGGCCGGATACGCCCGTGGGGTCCGCCACCTTCGAAGAGCCGCAGGAAATCCGCGAGCGGTCGGAAGACCCTGCCGTGAAGGATCGGGCAGCATTCAACATCACCACGCCCGACCTCATGGTCTACCTACCTGAGAACCCCAATGGTTCTGCCATGCTGGTGACACCGGGCGGCGCTTATGCGCGCGTTGTCTATGACAAGGAGGCTGATGAGATCGCGCCAGCCCTGAACGAAGCCGGGATCACGGTGTTCCGACTGCTTTACCGGCTTCCGGGTGGCGGGCAGGCAACCAATGCGCCGATCGCAGACGCGCAGAGGGCAATGCGTCTGATCCGCACCAATGCGGATGAATGGGGCTTGGATGCCTCGCGCGTGGGCGTGTTGGGGTTCTCGGCCGGCGGGCACTTGGCAGCATGGCTTGCAGCCGCGCCCACCCTCGACGCCTACGAGCCTGTCGACGAGACGGATACGGCCTCGGCCCGCCCCGACTTCCTCGCTCTCGGATATCCCGTGATCAGCATGGAGGAGGGCATCACCCACCCGCAGTCGCGTGAGGAGCTGCTGGGCACCGCACCTGATGATGCTACGGTTAACGCCCACTCGATCGACAAGCTGGTCACCGCCGAGATGCCGCCAACCTTCATCTTCGGAGCCAATGACGACGACGCGGTCATTCCGGAAAACACCTTCCGCCTTGTGGCTGCTTTAAGGGAGGCTGGCGTCCCGGTCGAGTTGCACCAGTTCGAACAAGGTGGACACGGCTTCTCGCTCCGCATGGTCCGCGACATGCCGGCGGAGACATGGCCTGATCTCCTGGTGGAGTGGCTCGGATCCAAGGGGATGCTCGACTGAACCTGGCGCGGCAAGATGGAGGAGCCTCTGTCCGCCCTTAGGCTCAATCTCCCATGGGTGCTAAGCGTACGCTACCTTGAAAGGGGGCCATTGCGTCGGCGGCCCCCGCTCCTCGCCCTCCAGATGGGAGCGGGTGGTTTTGCCGAAGCCAGCAACCGCCAATGCGGCGCGCAGGCAGTTACAAAAGAGTCCTTCAGCGACATTTGCACTGGCCGCAGCGAATGCAGGTGCAGCGTGAGCGCACGGCTCTTAGCTGCCATTCGACGAGCCGACGGATCATGGTCGTTTCCGGCCAAAGACATTCCCGCGCGTTCTTCGTGATGGTACTCTGTCTGGGCCGCGGGTCAGTAGTGCGCCAAGCGCCAGTCCCGCGGCAAGCGCCCCGAAAGTTCCCGCGACCGACCTTGCAGGAAGCGCAAGGTGCCAGCCCGGCGACAGGCGGCGGGGCACCACGCCATAGTCAATCACCCCAGCAGTGATGCCCGTCGCCGCTGCGCCTCGGACGATGTCCACCGTCGACGTTTCGCGACGTGTAGCGAGCCACCACGCAAGCGGCACTGCCCAGAAGATCGAGGCCTCGTGATTGATCGCCGCCCCCACTCCCGTATGCGAAAGGTCGGCTTCTTCGACTGCCCCCGCCGCCGGGCCAAACACGATGTGGCTGGACGCGTTGATCGGCGCGAGTGCGCTGCGCCCCGCGCTTCGCCCGAAGATGGCCAAGGCGCCGTGCACGGCGAGGCTTGCTATACTCCCCATTGCCACCGCGCGAAAAGCAATCGGGTCTCGGGTCCGCCTCGTGCGCGGCGCTAGGTTGCCTCGTTTATTCATGTGCCCTCCTTCCTCGAAGTGCATGAGCAGTTCGGCGATCTGCGCGCTGAACCGGGCTCGCAGGAATGGAACACGCGCGGCATGCCGACGTTCCCAAGCGCTTCGGGAATACGCACGCAATTTGCGACCTGCCTCTGGCTTTCAGTGTCAGCCCCGAAACGATGCCTGAGAATGTCTATGCAGAGCGAAGCCGGCCTCGTGATGTGCTAACAGGTGATGGCGGCCGCGGGCTACGCTGTGGAGTGCATGAGGACACATCCGGCCCATAGAGGACGGCCTAGCACGTCGCAGATGCTGCGAGTGCGAACGGTATTCGCAGGGGAGCAGCCACCGGCAGAACGGTCCCGCATAGCGCCCGCCATTGTCGCTACCAAGTGCCGACAAGAAGAGCCCAAAAATTAAAAATGCTGCAACTGGCACCAGCGGCCAAAACGCGGGGCTTTCGGCCGTTGGGTGTTTCGTTCCAGAGACCATTCGCAGGCGCAGCATCGGTGACGTACAGGGCGGAGAGCAGTCTAACGGCAGCGCAGCAGGGCATGTGCATCATCAAGTTGAAGCAGACACTAACGTGCCCGGACGCCGTAGCGCCCGGGCATTGCCATGAGTCAGGTTCGGGACGTTCTACTCCGCCGCGGGGCGGACGGCCGTTACCTCCAACTCAACGAGCCAAGCCGGATTCACCAACGCGTCGACCACCATTGCAGAGCGCACAGGCAGATTCGGCTGCTCCTCGGTGCCGAAGAACTGGCTGTATCCGGCCATGAAGCCCTCGAAGTCTACGGCTTCGCCTTCGGGAGCGACCAGGAACGCCTGCATCTTGATGATGTCGCCGACTTCCATGCCCAGACCCTCGAGCTGGTCCTTGATGCGGTTCATGACGCTGACCGTTTGCTCCTCCGTGGTTCCGTAAGCTTCAACGCTGTTGCGGTCGGCGTCCTCGTTGATCACGGCAGGAACCGTCCCGCTCAGATAGACCGTCGTCATGCCCGCCGGGACCTCGACCGCCTGCAAGATTGGAAAGTCTGAGTTCGGGATCGGATGTCGGGTGAGCTCCTGTGCAGCTGCAGGAACGGCCAGCATCGTCAGGGCGAAGGCGGCAAGTTTGAACGTCATCAATTGTCCTTTCATTGGGCTTCACCGAGCATCAGAAACGCGCTCTGGCGTGGCAGGGTCCTCGGAATAGTCGTTGCCGAAAGACGTGCGGATGTAGTTCACAACATCCGCAACTTGTGTGTCATCCAGAATGCCGCCGATCGGAGGCATAGCCTTCTGACCATTCAGAATGATGTAGATCGGGTAGTCCGGGGTCAGCAGGTTCTCGTTGCCTGCGAGTGCAGGATATTCACCTGCCCCCTCAGCGCCCTCACCATCTGGCATGTGACAGCCGGCACAGACGGCGTCGTAGACGTCCCTGCCGCCCGACTGCGCCAGGCGCGCGGGATCTTCAAACCAGCCTGCGCGCTGGCTCATATCAACTTCGCCAGCCTCTTGAGCCGCATCGACCTCGACTTCCTCCTGAATTGCGTTGGCTGAACCGGTTTCCTGGGCGCCGGCCGAGATGGACAAAGCAGCCAGGGCCGCCAGGGGAAACAGCAGATGTTTCATGATAACCTCTATGCTTCAGTGACGGTGGCATGAAGACGCTGCACTGCGTCCAGGGCCGACAGGATTGCGCCTTCCATCCACGCGGGAAGATAGGAGATATGTTCACCGGCCATCAGCGTGCGGCCGTCCATCACCGTTGCATCCATGTAGTCGGCATCCCGATCCTTCCAGATGCCATAGCAGCCCAGCACCCATGGCACCCGATGCCACCCCACCGCTACGCCTGAGACGAATTCGTCGCGATATTGCGGGTGGATCTGGCTGCCGTAGGCCAGCACGGTTTCCACACGCTCTGGAGGTGACATCGCGTTGAACTGATACGAAGCCGCTCCCCAGCTATAGGCGCCAAGAAGGACTGCGGGGCCGTCACTGAAGAAGTCCGTGGAAGGATAGGAGATGAGCGAGATAGGAAGGTTGGTGTAGCTGATGCCGCCATAGATGTTCTCGTCCTGCTCCCAGAACCGGCGCTTGAACTCGATCCCGCATTTGAAGGACGAGGCGTAATACATGCTGTCGATGATCCCCGACATGCGCGACGAAAAATCGTGATCGACCTGTCCCAGTATCGAGAACGGGATGGTGCAGATGCAGTAATCTGCCGTCTCCGTCTGCTCGTCGCCGCCGCTCGACGGCATCCACGTGACGGTCACCGTATCCCCCTCATGCCGAATGCGGGTCACCTTTGCGTTGTAGGTGACAAGGCCATCCACCTCGCGCGCGAAGGCCTCGGCGATCTTGTCCATCCCGCCAACTGGCTGGAAGATCGTCGACTGCATGTGCAGGTCGTCGCCCGCTGTCAGGTTGCGCCAGAGGTTGGATTGGAGGATGTCAGAAAGAGAGATCACCTCGGAGGGCTCCGGCTTGCCTGTCGTCCCTCCGCCTTCTGGGGAGGCCCAGCCACGGAAAGCGGAGGACTGCTCACCGGTGGTATATTCCATGTTGTCCGTGAGTGCGCCGTAACGCTTCAAGGCATCACGTAGCAGTCCTGCATCCGCTTCCGTGACCTCTGCGTCCAAGGCGCCCTGATCGACGACCTTTGCCAGGAGTTCGGCAACGTGTCCGCGGAAGTCCGTTGATATCTCCCGGAACCGTTGTGGTTTCCCGTCGAAAGCGTTCGAGTTGTGCAGGTAGGCGCTGTAGTTGACCTGAATGAAGGGCTCAAGTTTGACACCGAAGCGCTTGCAGTAATCCAATACAGCGTAGTGGTCGGAGGGAATCCGCCACGGGCCGGGATTGAGGTAATTTCCTTCGGAGAAGGTGACCTCCTGGGAGTGTCTGAAACTCTGTGTATCTGACCGGGCCCATGCGGTTTTCAGATACGGTCAGGCGTCGAAACGCCCGGCGAACATTATGGCCAGCTGATTACGGGCCGCAACCCATTCGCGCACCGCGCGGCCACCCTTTTCGAAGTTGCGGATCGCCAGGAAGATCAGCTTGGTCGCGGCCTCCTCGGTCGGGAATGAGCCCTTGGTTTTCAGCGTCTTCCGTAACACCCGGTTCAACGATTCCACGGCGTTTGTGGTGTAGATGATCTTCCGGATCGCGGCACTGAAGGCAAAGAACGGGATCACCTCCGCCCAGGCCCGGCGCCAGGCTGGGGCGATGGAAGGGTATTTCCCGGCCCATTTCTCCTCGAACCCATCGAGCTGTCGGGCGGCCTCCTCGGCCGTTGGGGCCTGGTAGATCGGGCGCAGATCGGCGGCCACGGTCTTGCGGTCCTTCCAGCTGCAGAAGTTCATGGAATGTCTGATCAGGTGAACGATGCAGGTCTGAACTGTGGTGTCAGGGAAGGCCGCGGTGATGGCCTCTGGGAAGCCCTTCAGGCCGTCCACGACCGCAATCAGGATGTCCTGGACGCCCCGATTGCGCAGTTCGTTCATCACTGACAGCCAGAACTTGGCGCCTTCATTGTCGGCGATCCAGAGCCCGAGGACCTCGCGATCCCCGTCCCGGGTGACGCCCAAGGCGATGTAAACGGCCTTGTTCTTGACCATCCGGCTGTCGGCATCGCGGATCTTGACCCTTAGCGCGTCAAAAATGACGATCGGATACATCCGGTCCAGCGCCCGGTGCTGCCACTCGCGCACCTCGTCCAGAACGGCATCTGTAACGCGGCTGATCAGGTCAGGCGAAACCCGCAGGCCATAGAGATCCTCAAGATGGGCCTGGATGTCGCGCACTGACAGACCGGCGGCATAGAGACCGATGATCTTGTCATCCACCCCATCGATCCGGGTCTGGCCCTTCTTCACCAGCTCCGGCTTGAAACTGCCGTCCCGGTCGCGCGGAACGGATAGCGGCACCTCGCCATCCGAGCCCTTCACGCGCTTGGTTGAAATCCCGTTGCGGCGGTTGAACTGTTCCGGCGGTGCCTCGGCACCGGCCTCATAGCCCAGATGCGCGGTCAGTTCGGCCCCGAGCATCCGTTCCATCAGCCGGATCTTCAGTTCCTTCATCAGCCCAGCCTCGCCAAGCAGATCGTCAGGCCGCTTGCAGCCCTTCAGCAGCTCGTCCAGCAACTCGTTCGAAATCGTCATCGTCCTTGCTCCTCTCAGGAAGCATGGACCAGATCACGAATACACAGAAGGCCGGACACTCTCGACCTCCTGCGTCTCACCGCCAAGCTCGGTGTAAGTATCTCCGCCGCGGAGGCTCCAGCACCGCCCACCCGCCTTTTCGCGAAACTCCAGCACCTTCACTTGGTAGCCTGCACGGCCTAGCTCGTAAGCAGCCGTCATGCCGGCGAGGCCCGCGCCCAGGATCAAGACACGCGTGCCGTTGCCGTCCCCTTGCAGCTCGAGCCGTCCATCGTAGGTAGACGCTTGAGCCAACCCAAGCGCACCCATCGCGCCATACATGGCGCTTGCCCCCGCCACTGTGCCGATCATCGACAGCAGTGAACGGCGAGACATACCTTCTGGGTTAAAAGTCATTCCTGTCCTCTCCAGCTAAACCGCTCGGCTGAGGAGCTCGTGGCGGTTGAATGAGAAACTCATCGGAATTGCTTGGGGAGGAAACCGACCCTGACGTCGATACGACCGAAAGCCCGACCGATGTCTAACTTTTGCGCATCGTGCAACATCTGGCAACCAAAATGTCGAAACTGTAGGCAGACGTTTAGGAACAGTGTATTGGCCGTGTGCCTAAACGGCGCGGCGGCACAACAATTAATCATGTGGGGGCCGTGCCGCCGACGCTATTCAGGATGTCAATGCGGCGCGAGCGGCTTGATCTATGGGTTGCGTAGCCTCGACCTAGCCTGAGGGCGCCGGTCCCGCGCCGGATGAACTCACTTTAACATGAAGAGCCCATTGCCGTCGGTCAAAAGCCTTGAGGGCGACGCCCAAACCGGTCATTTGTGCGGGCTGCAGCATCTCCCTCACATTGCCTCCTGCGGCATCCTATGCCAGAGGAGCTTCATTGCAGCCTGTGCAAAAGGCCGCTCTGTCGGCATCGGTGGATTTCGCATGATCGAATTTCTTCGAAGCAATATCCGCTGGCTCTGCGCCGGCCTGCTTCTGACGTTTACATCCGCCTTCGGGCAAACTTGGTTCATCTCGCTCTTTGCCGTGTTCATCAAGAATGAACACGGATTGACCGATGGCAGTTGGGGCAGCCTTTACACCGTTGCCACCCTGTCTGCCGCGGCATTGATGTTCTGGCGCGGCTCTTTGGCCGACAGCGTCCCGCTGTCGCGCTTGGCGCCGTCAGTGGCGCTCATCTTCGCTGCCGCCGCCATCGCCATGGCTTGGGCACCCTCGCTGCCGGTCCTTGGGATGGCCCTGTTCCTGCTGCGCTTCTGCGGCCAAGGCATGTTCAGCCATATTGCCATGACCGCAATGGGGCGCTGGTTCGAGGCAAGACGTGGACAGGCAGTGTCGATCACCAACCTTGGGCATCCAGCGGGAGAGATCGTCGTGCCGTTGCTGGTGGTCGCTCTCATCGGCGCCATCGGTTGGCGAAGCACCTGGTTGATCGTGGCGGTCATTCTGTGTGTCGGGGTGGCGCCCCTCTTGGCCGTGTTGCTGTCCGAGGGCCGCGCTCCTGTGGCCCATGCGGCGCAGGTGACGCGGCCAGGGCTGATGGGCCGGCAGTGGCGCCGGCGGGACGCAGCACGGCATTGGCTCTTGCCTGCCCTGCTGCCGGTGCTGCTGACGCCCGGCTTCATCGCCACCGTGATCTTCTTTCATCAGGCGCATGTGGCGCAGGTCAAGGGCTGGACCTTGGCCGAAATGGCGCCGGGCTACACGGCCTTCGGCCTGTCAACCGTGATCGCCGCCTTTGCGTCAGGCTGGGCGGCAGACCGGTTCGGAGCGGTCCGCCTCCTGCCGATGCTGCTGCTGCCCATGGGGGTCGGCGTCAGCCTGATCGGCCCGGCCGAGAGTGTAGCCGGATGGTATGTCGCTTTGGCAGTCGTCGGGATCACCCAAGGCACGGCGGGATCCCTCTGGGGCGTCCTGTTCCCCGTTCTCTACGGGACGGCGCATCTGGGGGCGATCCGGTCCCTGGCGACCACGATCATGGTCATCTCCACCGCAATCGGACCTGGCCTGACCGGCATCCTGATCGATGCCGGCGTGGACTTTCCAACGCAGAGCCTGTTTCTCGGCCTGTGGTGCGCGGCAATGGTGGTCCTGTGCTGGATCATCGCCGCGCGGGTCCGGTCTGATCTGGCACCCTGCTGAGGGGTCATCTTGTCGGCATCGTCATGGGTGATCCTCGTCCTGGGGCAGGAAGAACAAAGAGCCACTTGAGGAGCGCCCATTTCTCCATGCCTGCGGCCAAAGCCCACCCCCCGACCAGGCTGACCACGACAGACGCTGTCGCCGTGAAGGCGTAGCTCGTTATTCCTGCCCTCTGAGCAAGTCTCGCGACGACGATGATGAAGATGGCGTGGCTGACATAGAACACGATCGACCTCTGCCCGATCCAGATCAAAGGACGAAAGATGTCCAGCTTCTCCAGTCTCTGCGCCAAGGCCGAGAAGAACAGGAAGCCTGCAAGGGACAGGGCCACCCAATAAGGCCCGAAGTTCAGGTCATGGCGCACCGTCATGAAGGCCGCTCCCGCCACGACGGGCGTGAGAAGCCAGATCAAGGGGGATCTCAGGATGTTTCCAAGGCGGGCGGCATGGCTGGACAGGGCGCTGCCGAGGAAAAACAGCGACATGAGGAAGAGGATCCGTTCGGAGTATTTCTCTCCCTCCGGTGCGATGACGGAGAGCGCGAAGGCAACAGCGGCAATGACGAAGGGATCCACTGGGCGGAGCGGCCTGGCCACCAGGTAGTAGACGAAGATGAAGGCCAGGAACCACAGATGACTGCCGCCGATGTAAACCTGGCGCAGTTGATAAGGGCTGCTGAAGTCTGTTCCTGTCACCACGGCGTAGATCGTCGACCAGACCAGAAACGGCCAAAGGATGGCACGAACTTTTCCAGAGACGTAGGCGGGCGCAGGCTTCGCCAGTGACCTCGGCAAAAGCATGCCAGACAACAGGATCAGGATCGGCATCCGGAAAAGCGTCAGCGTTTCATTGAGGTTCCGCCAGAGCTTGGTGGGCTCGAAGTCGTAGCGCTCGATGAAGGTTATGGAATGAACAGTGATAACGGCCAGAATGGCTGCACCACGTATGATATCCATCCAGAGCAGGCGTGACTGTGCAGAGGCCAACTGCCTTCGAGGCGTGGAGGTAGCATTGGCTTGGGTCATGGCCCGCCTTTTTCCTGTATCTTTGCCAAAGAACTCTTGAAGTGCCGGCGCCGGTTCTCGCCGACGCCGACTGTTCCGTAAGTGAGGTTTCAGCGGTAGAGCAGTACCGGGATCTTGACGGCCTGCACCATTGCTGTGGTCGTAGACCCGATGATCAGGCTGCGAATGCGGGAGTGGCCATAGGCCCGGGAGTGTCTGAAACTCTGTGTATCTGACCGGGCCCATGCGGTTTTCAGATACGGTCAGGCGTCGAAACGCCCGGCGAACATTATGGCCAGCTGATTACGGGCCGCAACCCATTCGCGCACCGCGCGGCCACCCTTTTCGAAGTTGCGGATCGCCAGGAAGATCAGCTTGGTCGCGGCCTCCTCGGTCGGGAATGAGCCCTTGGTTTTCAGCGTCTTCCGTAACACCCGGTTCAACGATTCCACGGCGTTTGTGGTGTAGATGATCTTCCGGATCGCGGCACTGAAGGCAAAGAACGGGATCACCTCCGCCCAGGCCCGGCGCCAGGCTGGGGCGATGGAAGGGTATTTCCCGGCCCATTTCTCCTCGAACCCATCGAGCTGTCGGGCGGCCTCCTCGGCCGTTGGGGCCTGGTAGATCGGGCGCAGATCGGCGGCCACGGTCTTGCGGTCCTTCCAGCTGCAGAAGTTCATGGAATGTCTGATCAGGTGAACGATGCAGGTCTGAACTGTGGTGTCAGGGAAGGCCGCGGTGATGGCCTCTGGGAAGCCCTTCAGGCCGTCCACGACCGCAATCAGGATGTCCTGGACGCCCCGATTGCGCAGTTCGTTCATCACTGACAGCCAGAACTTGGCGCCTTCATTGTCGGCGATCCAGAGCCCGAGGACCTCGCGATCCCCGTCCCGGGTGACGCCCAAGGCGATGTAAACGGCCTTGTTCTTGACCATCCGGCTGTCGGCATCGCGGATCTTGACCCTTAGCGCGTCAAAAATGACGATCGGATACATCCGGTCCAGCGCCCGGTGCTGCCACTCGCGCACCTCGTCCAGAACGGCATCTGTAACGCGGCTGATCAGGTCAGGCGAAACCCGCAGGCCATAGAGATCCTCAAGATGGGCCTGGATGTCGCGCACTGACAGACCGGCGGCATAGAGACCGATGATCTTGTCATCCACCCCATCGATCCGGGTCTGGCCCTTCTTCACCAGCTCCGGCTTGAAACTGCCGTCCCGGTCGCGCGGAACGGATAGCGGCACCTCGCCATCCGAGCCCTCCACGCGCTTGGTTGAAAATCCCGTTGCGGCGGTTGAACTGTTCCTGCGGTGCCTCGGCACCGGCCTCATAGCCCAGATGCGCGGTCAGTTCGGCCCCGAGCATCCGTTCCATCAGCCGGATCTTCAGTTCCTTCATCAGCCCAGCCTCGCCAAGCAGATCGTCAGGCCGCTTGCAGCCCTTCAGCAGCTCGTCCAGCAACTCGTTCGAAATCGTCATCGTCCTTGCTCCTCTCAGGAAGCATGGACCAGATCACGAATACACAGAAGGCCGGACACTCTCACAACAGATCGCCGGGTGGCTGAAGGCGCGAGGTCATCCTGGAGACCCCTCCATGACCATCTCGCACGAGACGATCTATAAAAGCCTGTTCATTCAGGCGCGAGGCGTCCTCAAGAAAGAGCTGCTCGCCCATCTGCGCAGTCGCAGGATCATGCGTCGGGGCCGAACCGCGACAACGGCAGGTCAGACCCGGGGGCAGATCGTCGACGCCGTGTCGATCCGGGACAGGCCAGCAGAAGTCGAGGATCGCGCCATTCCCGGCCACTGGGAAGGCGACTTGTTGAGCGGCTCCAGAAACAGCCACATCGCCACGCTGGTCGAACGCAGCTCGCGCTTTGTCATGCTGGTCAAAGTCGGGGGCAAGGACAGCGACAGTGTCGTCAGCGCCCTGATCTCCCGGGTGCAGCACCTACCGCAGGGCGTCATGGCTTCGTTGACCTGGGACCGGGGGATGGAACTGGCTTATCATCGCAAATTCACCGTCGCGACAGATGTCAGCGTCTACTTCTGTGATCCCAAGAGCCCGTGGCAGCGCGGCAGCAACGAAAATACCAATGGGTTGCTTCGCCAATACTTCCCGAATGGGACGGACCTATCCGTTTACACGCAGCATGATCTTGACCAGGTCGCTTTCCGGCTTAACACAAGGCCACGGAAAACGCTTAGCTTCGAAACGCCGGCTGCTACGTTCGAAAGAGCCGTTGCGCTGACCGGTTGAACCCACCCCGACTTCTTTTTCAGCATCGTCTGCGCCGATGTGGATGAGGATCGGGTGAACCGCACCAGGCGCATCATTGCCGCCCTCACTCCGCATCTTGCGCCGGCCTATGGCGCCGGTGGCGCCAACTGGCACGGAACCCGCACCGGAGGGGCCGTGCTTGTCGTTATCGATAAAATTTGCAGGAGCCAGAGGCGGTTCTGTCGCGCAGACGACATCCCTGCGCCCCGCGATGTTTTAGCTTTTATGGTGCCGTTTCTTGCGCAGGCACGGAAAAGCCTCTGTCAGAAACGACCCCCTGCCCATTTCAGCAGGATGTCCAACGCTACGCCGTTGTACTTTTTATCAGGAGCCTTGTTATGCTGACACGCGATGATCTCACAAATGATTCCGTCGACATTACCGAGAAATGGTGCGCCGCCACTGGTGAGACCGATTGCCAGGCAACGGCGTTCAGGCGAGGAGGTCTGGTCGCCACAGTGATCGTGCGCAGCTCCGACAGCGTCTTCATGTGCCGCAGTGCAGTCGCTGCCATCCTGTCGCCTGACGTTCTCAGCTCGATCGAGACATAGGCCGTGCACCCCAGGAGAAGCTCCGTAGCGTCGCGGATGCGCCCGATGCCTGCGCAACGGGGTCAGACCTGTGGTTGTGAGGGAGGAAGGAAGGTCTGAGAGTGTCTAACGTCAGCGTCCGTGGGACAAATCAGGCAGACTGGGTGACGGAAGGTTTCTCATTGTAGCCCTTATGCGGCGGCGGAGAAGGCTGTCGAGGATATCTGCCGAGCGCCCCGCAAGGTTCATGACGCGGAGGAGAAGATCCGCATTGTGTTGGCTGGATTTCGCGGAGAGGACGGCATCGCCGAGCTGTGCCGCCGCGCAGGACTGAACACCTAAGCTCCATCCAAAGCGCGTCGGGCGGCAGCTAATAAGCTACTGCTCTGGGCCGGCTTCCGGACATTTTCCACATTCGCCAGGACTTCGTCGACCTGCAGCTGCGAGGTCTCGTAGGCAGACGACAGAAAGTACGGGATCCCGTGGGACAGAAGACGCTCCGCGACCGGGGTCACCGGCTGACCTCGGAGGTTCGCGTCGAGAAGGGCAAGATCCGGCCGTCTGCTGTTCAGCAGCCGAAAGGCCATGCTGACGGACCTGGCCGGCCCGAGAACAATATATCCGTGATCTTCGAAAACGCACTGGAGGTCGATCGCGACGATGGGCTCATCCTCGACAATCAGGATGCAGGTCGCAGCATCTGGAGTGGCTTCATCGGGCAATGGGGATCCTGTGACTTGGCAGATGATCGGGCGCTTCCGGCCTATGAGTGACATGGGTCCCACAGCGCCAATGCTCTGTGGCAGCAATGTTCCTAACAGGAGCTGCCAAGGAATGTTCCCATCTACCGGACGCCATATCCCCTGCCTCCGCTCGCGGCCGAGGTCTCTAAAGACTTCCTGTCAGTTTGTAACGGACCCCCTCAGGCGCATACCGCAGTTCGGCATGGCCGTCGAAATAGGATGGCACGACCCGCTCGGTCAGGCGGGCCCCGAAGCCCTTCCTCGACGGCGGGGCCACATCGGGACCGCCCCGCTCCTCCCAGAGAAAGGTAAAGGTCTTGTCCGGCGCCACTTTCCAAAGGATGTGGATCCGGCCCTGCTCGTTAGACAGCGCCCCGTACTTCACCGCGTTAGTCGACAGCTCATGTAGAGCCAATGCCAGCCCCATGATCTGCTGCGCGTTCACCTCGGCGCTGTCTCCCTCGATAATGAACCGATCTCCGCCGTCGCTATGGGGCGCCAGCGCGCCCTCGACGATTTCGTGGATATCGGCCGTATCCCACCTGTGCTCGGTCAGGAAGTCCTGCGCGCGCGCCATGGCCCGGACCCGGTCGGTGACTGATGCCGCGGCCTCTTCCAGCGTGGCGGCAGTCCGCAGGCTCTGGGTCACCACAGCTTGGATCATGGTGAGCGTGTTCTTCATGCGGTGGATAATTTCCCGCTGGATGACCCGCTGCTGGCGTTCCCAGTTCCGCCGCTCCTCCAGCAGGCGTTCCGTCCGGGCGAGCTTGCGCGCGCCATCGAGATGCTGGCCGATCAGTTCGGCGAAAAGCTCCAATGTCGCGATCGTCTGCAAAGATTTCAGCCTCCGGGGGACTGGGTCGATGGCGCAGAGGGTGCCGAAGAAATCCCCATCAGGCAGGTGAATGGGAAAGGAGACGTAGCTTTGGAAACCATACATCAGCGGTGTCTCGTGGGCAGAGTAGCCCTCGTCCTCCGACACGTTCTCGATGATCACCGGCGCCGGTGTCTGGCGGATCTCGTGACAGATGGTTGTCTCCACCGGCAGTTCGTCGCCAGGGGCAAGACCAAAACCGATCTCGTCCCTGGTGGCGCAGGCAATCCAGCGGCCTTCGGTCACGCGTGCGACCGCTGAAAAGCCCATGCCTGTCATCTGGCAGACGACATCCAGGATGGAAGATACCGCAGGAATGGAAGCGATGAGGTCGAGATCCGTTTGAAAGTCATGCGTCGTGCTTGTCATCCTGATCCCCGGCGAAACTCCAAATTCGCAGCATTTGTATAAGGAATCACCGAAAAATAAAGTCGTGGTACTCGACCGAAGACGCGATGACCGGCAGGAGCAGCGAGTTGATCCCGCCCGGCCTTCTCCCGTCACGCCCGGAGATGATTTCCACCCAGAACTGAGCCGGGTTTTCCATCGAGAAGTGAGCCACCTCTGATTATGGATATAGGGTGGCTCTGTTGCACAAACCGGCTGATGGCCAGGGTTCCCCTTTCCCCGGACGGACTTATCCCGCAGCTTCCGTGACGGGTATGCCGAGCGCGGTGTAGCCGTTCAGGACGGCGATGCGGACTTGGAGTTCTGCAACCTGACGATCGAAGTCCCGTGCCATGAGCCGCTGGCCCAGCAGTTTCACACAATGCATCTTCGTCGCGACGCGGCTCCGGCGGTGGTATCCGCTCCATCGTCGCCAGAGCGCGCGGCCAAGGTATTTAGCCGCGCGCAAGGCGTCATTTCGCGCCACGGCTCCGGCGGTGATGGTCTTCCAAGGCTTCGCGTTCTTGCGGGGCGGGATGACGGCATGGGCGCCGCGTTCGGCGATCGCATCATGGCACTTGCGGGTGGCGTAGGCGCCGTCGGCGGTCACCGAACCGATCTCTTCGCCAAGTGGTATCTGGCTGAGCAGATCGGGCAGGACAGGTGCGTCACCAACATGGCTCCCGGTGATCGACAGCGCGGACCTCCAGCGTTTCCTCATCAATCCCGAGATGGATCTTGCGCGAGACCCGCCGCTTGGGGCCGCCATGTTTGCGGGCGTGCTACTCGCCTTCGCCCTCAATCTCGATGCCGGTGCTGTCGATCAGCAGGTGTAGCGGCCCCTCGGACCCGCGATATGGGATGTTGACGGCCAAGGTCTTCTGGCGGCGCGACAGCGTGCTGAAGTCGGGCACTTTCCAGTCAAGCCCGACCAGCCGCAACAGGCTTTCAACGAAGCCTGTCGTCTGACGGAGCGCCATGCCGAACAGCACCTTCATCGAAAGGCAGGTCTGGATGGCGGCCTCGCTGCAGGACCGCTGGCGCCCACGCCCGCTCTGCCTTCGTGCGAAGCCGGAGCCTGGACGGCCCCTCAATCACCTCAAGCCGAGAAACCCCGCCGCCCCTCGAGCCGTCCAAATGGACGCCCACTTTGCCGTTTCGTTCCAAGCCCCAACCTCCAACGCTCATCCGCGTCGAGAATGACCCGTTCAGATCACAAGCGGCAGGAGGGGATCGGCGTCGCGCTTACGACTGTCCCGCCACCGTCGCACGAAACAAGATCCTGCGGGCCACCCGCCATCCAGGCCGCGCCCTCTGGAGAAAATGGGCACGATATCATGTCCGCAG